>NZ_JAUBTR010000084.1:11756-26164 GCF_036705045.1 Microcoleus sp. BR0-C5 | reverse complement strand
TCTTCCTTCTTCCTTCTTCCTTCTTCCTTCTTCCTTCTTCCTTCTTCCTTCTTCCTTCTTCCTTCTTCCTTCTTCCTATTTTCAACTCCTAAACAACCGAGTGTACTGAGTTTCGTGCGCCATGCTAGCCAGTCCTAGTCCCCAACTGCAACTCCCAAGGTCATCATCTTCTAAGTGTAAAACTTCTTGCGCCGTACAGCTAATTTGAGACTGCAAATCTAACAGTAACTGTTGACCGGCTGTTTGACCGAGGGGAATCAGTTTCACGCCCGCACTCGCCAAATTGGCAGCCCAACTGTACAAATATCCTAACACGGCTGCTTCCTCTTCTATCTGCCAGTTGGCGGCGGCAATGCCAAAGCTGATCGCAAAATTGCACTGATTGCCGCCAAATTCCACCAAATCTTTTACACTTGTTGTTAACCCAGAAGCAACGGGCGATTTCCTGCGGGATAGCTTCGCTTCACGCAAGTCCAGCAGCAACCTGACCAAAGTCCGCCCCATTTGCCAACTTTGCAAGCGCAACTCTTCTGTTTCCTTAGCAGCAGTCGCCCAAGCATTCCAGTAATTCAAAGCCGTCAAATCCCCCATCTGTGCCGCCCTCAAAGCCCTTACCACTACAGCGGCTTCTACTCGCACAGCCCCGAATTGCAGCGAATTTTCTAACCAATTACTCAAAGTAATCTCGCTGTCGATCGCACCGGTTTCTACCAGACTTTCGATTCCCTCTGAATAACTATAAGCTCCCACAGGTGCAAAAGCTAGCTGTAACAAACATAAAAGTTGATTGTTCACTGTTGACTGTTGACTGTTGACTGTTGACTGTTGACTGTTGACTGTTGACTGTTGAATGGCCGAAAGCAATTTAGTCACAAGCCCTCGCATTCATCGGTGAGAGTAAATCTAAAATCTAAAATCTAAAATCTAAAATCTAAAATCTAATGGCTGTGCCCGTAAGCGCCCATTTCCGGCTGAAACGGCACAATTTCCTCTGTTACTTCCAAACCCATTTTTTCCAGCATTCCCTGCAACACAGAGTCGGGAGAAAGTCTTAAATAATTATCGGCAATTTCTAAAGCTACGTGGCGGTTTCCTAAATGATAAGCCGCCCGCATCAGTAGCAGCGGGCTTGATGCCCGCGCTGTCAACACCGATTCGGGTTTTGCACTTACCAGTACCAAGCAGCTACCGTCTTCCGACTGCAATAAATCTCGATCGCGCAGTACCGTACCTCTGGGCAAACTCAGGTGCAGCTTTTCCCCCGTCTCTGTCTCGAATCGGTGGCGGCTACGAGTGCGATCGTCCGATGTCATTGGTACAGTAAAGCTGACAATAGCATCGGGATTTGCAGGTAAATGTTTTGTGAATGTTAGCATTTTTCTATTCTATTCCTCAGAGCCATTCACTTGACATTGAGTTTTTGAGGAATATCTTTTTTATAGCCGAAGGAATCAGGAAGACCGAAATTGCAATTTTCAGCTCATGTTTCAGGAATTAAAAACGTTTTAATCGTCTTGGCGATCACTATATCTCATTCCGATTTACAGCCAGTTGAAAAATATTCATCTCTCTGACCGCTCCCGTTCTGGTCTTGTTACCAAATTTATGTTATTTTGTCAAGCACTTAATCGCAGACGATCACTTTTTTTTCAAAAAATTTTGCCTATCGTCTAGCAACTCGAACAATTTAAATCTCCAATATATTGTTGGGGGGAGGTAGCGCTTAGGCATCCTGCCTGCCCTTAACAAGCTTTTATGGAGAAGTCTAATATAACGGGAGAGGAAGAAAGACTCAAACCCTCAAGCTTATTGATTGCCCGCTTGTTGCAGTCGCAGGAGCTCGGCTTGAATTCGCTGTTTGACTGCCGGATTCGCTTGCTGGAGCAAAGTAAGCTGATTGAAGCGACTAACTGTCAAACCATTGGTTTCGATAACTTTTTTAGCTTGTTGGCAGTAATTCACCGCTATGCCGCGAACACCTCCAGACAACCTATTGATTTCCTTAGTTTCGTTGCACACTACTCTGGGAACCGATCCCCCAGCCATTCCTTTAATTTCGTTATAAGCTTCCACCCGTCTGGGTTCTATTGCCAACACAGCACGAGCGTAGCTAGTAATTTCTTCGCTGCTAATCTCTTGAGCTTGGGCTGCTGCTCCGAAAACGAGGTTTGGGGATTGTCCATACAAACCGGGCGCCCATCCGCTAGCTAAAGCTGCTGCAGAAATGATGCCTGCAAACAGCGATTGTCGCAGCATCCGGTTTAGGCGAAATTTAGAGGTGTTGGTTGAGGTGTTCATGGTCGTCGGTGATTGCTTACGTGGAGATAAAAATGACACAGCGCTTGGAGGCTCAATATTTTTGAATAATGTGGTGGCTAAAAAGTTCCTGCCGTTGGTAACTATTTTGAATTCCAGCAGGATGCTTTGGGAGTGGCTACGACGATCGACTTTTTAGCAAATTCGATAATTTCATTCATTCTAGCATCTGTGGGAAGTTGACAAAATTCAAACTTGAGAGGGTAATTTTAATTACAGAGTGTTACTGAATTGCCTCTCCCCATAATTCTCACAGCGCAAATATTAAATAATTCTAAAACTTATTGACAAATTACTCGCCTTAATTAGTCTAATCAAGGTACGCCCTAGCAAAGCTATCTTCCCGCAAGGGTTCCCGTTCCCCGTAGGGGTTCCCGTAGGGTAGGGTAGGGAAGCGCCTGGAAGGCTAGGTCAATCGATTTTAGATTTTAGATTTTAGATTTTAGATTTTAGATTTTAGAATTGAAGCATTGACTTGCGCGAGATAAATTCGGGGGCTCCTTTATCGGATACAGGTTTTTTATTTCTGGACGGATTTATCACGTGGCGGGTATCCTGGATGCTTGATTGTCAAATTTAGCAGCAATCGCACTCATCAATGGCGGCGATGATTGATTTAATGTTAAGCGATGGTGCATTTGTCGATCGAGAAAATCCCCCGCTGGTTTGGCTGCTGACGAAGTTAGAGGCGGAACAAAAATTATGTTTTACTACCCGAAGATAGAGACAGCAGCAGGGAACTAGACATTAAAATCTTGTTATCAAAATGCGCGCTATCTGTTTTTGGCAGTCAGCGCCCAGGCCTTCGATTCCAGTTCTCGCTTCCTCCAGTTTGGGGCTATGAAAACTTGTCTGGGATTTACCCAGAAACCTGGTTTTTATACGAAATAAAATCGTTACAGCCACCAGCAAGAGCAGACAAACCCGGAAAGCTGGAATTTTTGGGCCTGAGTTTTATTGTCATCTCGATCGCAGATAGCGAATTTTGGCAAGCATTATCGCAGCAATTTAACAATTATTAATTACCCATTGCCCATGAAAAGTCAAAAAGAAATTTGGCGAGTTATCCTCGCAGTAGCTATCAGTATTGTAGGCGTGCTGCACTTTGCAGTACCCGCACCTTTTATCAGAATTGTGCCGCCCCAGCTTCCTTACCCGGAAGCCTTGGTTTATATCAGCGGTTTTTTCGAGATTTTGGGCGGCATTGGGCTGTTAGTTCCTCCTGTCAGCAGGGCGGCGGCGTGGGGGTTAATTGCCTTGTTTATTGCCGTGTTTCCAGCTAATATCAATCAAGCCGTCAACAACATTCCGATAGAAGGGATTCCCCACAACCAATTACTGTATTGGTTCAGGCTGCCTTTTCAAGCTGTCTTGATTGCTTGGGCCTGGGTTTATACCCAACCAGACGAAGGTAAACCCCGAGCTTCTATAGTTCCAGATAGAACAGAAAACGCCCAATGAAGCAGTTCGACTACTCTGTGGATTTTAAGAACATCGACTTTCGACAGCACCCGGAACTTTATCGGGTAGGCAAAGGAGAACAGGGGGTGCTGTTGGTTGAACCCTATAAAGGAGAAATTCTGCCTTTCTGGAGATTTAAGACTCCTGAAATTGCCAGGGAGTCCAGCAGCAAAATTTACTCCTTGTTTTTAGACTATCTCGATGCCGATGATTTTGTTGGAGCCGACATGGCCCGCAAGTTCTTGCAGATGGGGTACACTCGATCGCGTCGCTACGCCAACCACAAAAGCGGTCGAAAATACCAGCAAAACCCTCAGAAGCTGAAGTCTGTTGCAGAGCAAACCGCTGCTCGAAAAGATATTTTGCCGCTACAAGCAGATCCGGTGAAAGCAGAATCCGCCGCCATTTTTCAAGAAAAATGGATGCTGGCCAAAATCAACGAGAAATATCTCGAGCTTTTAGCCAGACACCGACAGATGTATGAATCTTATTTAGTCAACGCTGAGGATTGACATACATTTACAAAAACTCAGAACTTACACTTTAGCCCCGTCGGCAGCAGTGCAGTTGTGCTTGCCTATCTGGGCCGCATCTATTTGCTTGGCCCTACTATTTACTCGTCATCTTCTTCCCTTTGCCACTGTCGCCAAATTTCAAAGGCATTAAAGCCCCTGTATTGCAGGTAATTCAAGACTTTGCCCTTGGTTTTCGGATCGGCTTTACCCCAAGTATCGATTTTGTATTTCCGCATGACTTTGGCTTTTAATTCGGCCAGTTTTTCTGCTTCGGAGTCCTGATTTTCGGCAATTTCTTCTTCCCAGACTTGCTCGAACAAATCGTTGGTAATTCCTTTTTGCAGGCACTTGCGCTTGATGGCCGACTTCCCGTATTTGCCTGCACCAGAGGCGATCGAGTTTGCCACCAAGCGAGTGTCGGACTGATAGCCGCGGTCTTGAATTTGCGCGATCGCCTCCAATATTTCCTCATTGCCAAAACCTTTCTCTTGCCCCTTTTTGCGAAGTTCAGAGGCACTGTAGTCTTTGCGGGACAAGAGAAAATAGAAATAGTCAAGACAGCTCATCAGTTAAATTGAAGGGTGGCGCGCAAATACTCGTGTAGCGAATGCCAAATCCAGTCGCCTTGCTATCGGCTGACTGCATCGCGTGAAGCGAAGCTATCCCGGAGGGAATCGCCTTTATTCTTCTGTATCCTCCTCTTCATCATCCACTTCCACATCCGGTCTGTCCACATCGATCTGAATCAAGCGAATGTGCTTGTATCCGAGCTTAATTTCAAACTCGTCTCCCGGCTTTAATCCCATTTCTTGGGTATAATTTGCCCCGATCACGATCGAACCATTCTTGTGAACGCTAGCTCGATAACTCGCTTCTCGCCCGCGTCCGTCTGCTTTCGACTTCTCTAGCTCAATGCCCTTAGCAGCTAACACTGCATCGTAAAACTCAGCCAGATTAATCCGGGTTTCTCCACTTTTGCTGACAGTGAAGTAGCCACAAAGCTTTGCAAGTTCTCTGCGTGGCAAATCACTGCCTTTGATTTTTTGAAGCAGACCTTTTCCTGTTAAGGGTGCTGTAGCTGTTTCTGCCATTGACCGTACCTCGCTTATTGGACTTTACTTATATCAATTACAACACATTAGATTAACTTTGTTTCACTGTCAATACTAATAATTCTCAATATTTAAGATTCGGGATAAATTTCTGCGGCCTCAAGACCGGGGGTGCAAGTAAGGATGCTCGAAGGGCGATCAATTTGCTGCTTGTGGCCCAAATCCTTGCGTAAGCCTCTCTTGCGATCGCGCGAGGAATTATTGTCGCAAATTAAATGCTTTACTTTTTTACAGTAAAGTCTGTTCCCTGCATTCACCCATCCCCGATCAAGTCTGTGGTCAAGGTAAAAACAAGACAGCCATGAATCGAAATACCTAGAGCGCGGCCGCTGCAAATCTGCCGAAAGCATTTACCGGCCGGGGTTAACTTTTACCTCAACAAGGGGAGCCAGCACTTGTTCTCGATGCCCCTGCCAGCTACTTGCACGCACCAGTTTACAAAAAGAATCAAACTGTAGGCAAGCTCCAAACCCTTATGGAATAAGTCATTCCCTCTTCTTCAATCTAAAATCTAAAATCTAAAATCTAAAATGGTATAAACCCTATTTTTCGGGCTGGAAATCCCCTCAAAACCCCAAATACCAACGAGCAATCTTCTATTAAGGTGTTGGGCATATAACTTCCACAGAACGCAGTCTGGGGAAGGCAATCCGGTAAAAATTCAAGGAAATTTCACCTCTTCGTTGAACGGGTTTAAGCTCAAACCCGACTCAATGGGCGCGGCTGCAGAAACATCGGGCAGCCACTAAGAGGGGAATAGTTTTGATCGGGCGAGATTGCTTCGCGACTCTTAACACTTCGCCAGGAATCAGTAGATTTCTAGGGGGAACTCGGGAAAATCTTCCTCCTCCGGCCCCAAGCCAGAGAATTTGAGGTTATTTCCACAGGGGAATTGAAAAAGACCGAGTTAAATGCACCACAGCTTAAATGTTTGATGCACTACAAATTAGCAGCGGTTCCCGACATGGAGTTTCGATGGAAATGTATTGGTTTCCACTCGTGGCCTGTAAAGTGCCATACTCTCAAAATTTATGCACCAACTGGAGGGGCGCGTCAATCGATTTGAGATTTGAGATTTTAGATTAAAGAATTGAAGCCTTGACTTGCGCGAGATAAATACGTTCGGCAAGTTTCATCGGATACAGGTTTTTTATTTCTGGGTCCTGAGTCTGCTTTCGGAATGAATCACGTGGCGGGTATCCTGGATGCGAGGAGGTCAAACTCACAGCCGCTTCCATAATTAATTATTGTGAAATAAGCGCGCTGAGGGTGAGGACGTTCTTAATTGTGGCAACTCTGGCTTTTATTGTCTTGTGCCGAAGGATGAATACTCGTGCTGCCGAATCAGCCCGCTCAAAAACGCATACAAGCCACCGACTCCTGTCGTGGAGAGAGCAAAAATTTAGAGTCTTGTTCCAGTTCCCAGATTTATCTGTGGAGTAAATTTAAAATCTCAAATCCTTCGACTCAGGGTTCAAGCTGAAGTCTAAAATCTCAAATCGACTGACGAATTTCGACGAGAAACCCGGTTTCTTCCTCGATGCTTGGTTGCGCTGCTGCTTATTTTCGGTAAAAACCGGCTTGATGAACGTAAGTCCGAGATTCGATCGAGCAGTATACTTTTGATCGCTTTGCCAGCGGCAGCTGATCGCGAATGGCCAGGAAAAACCCCACCCACTTTGGAGCCAGGCCAAGAGGGTCTAAATTCAGCATTGCAGTGGGCGATCGCTTTTAGTGACGTTGTTGCAGGTAATTTTGCGACAGGGGAGTCCGTACCGCCGGCAGTAACTCTTCTGGTTTTGTGCCTCGCTGGTTCGAGTACCGCCACCCAAAAAAGCCAGCACTCAAAGCAACGGACAACAAGCAAAGCATTAGGGTGACAAATTTTTTCGACCCCGGTTTTGTTAACGGTTTCTGAGTCGGTGCAGCGGCGCGATTTGCTTGGATCGCCGCACACTCAGAATTAGGAATAGAGGACGGCGAAGCCGTCGGTGAGTTCGGTGAATTAGCAGCATCGGGTCGATCGTTCTGGTGAACCCAATCCCTACGATCTTTTAATTGGTTGGGATATTCCCAGACTTCGCCGTCAGAATTGTCTGAATCATGGGATCGATTGGCTGGGATTGGGGGGTATTGGGCGATCACCGAAACCGAAGACGGGGCCTTCCATTCAGTACCCGCGATCGCCGGTTGCGTTCCCGGCGCGATTATGTGCACCATAGAACCGGAGGTCGCGCTGTGGGCTGGGGCGCCAGTCAAATAGCCGTCAAAGTCCGGGTGCTGGTAGAGAATGGGCAAAGCCCAGTATAGCTGGTGAGAACCGTAGGCAGAAATTAGCCCAGCTCTGGCCCGGCTCAGGCTGAGATCGACTGGATAGCCTTGATTGAGGTTGCGGTAAAACAGCCGCGTCAGAGTTAGGGCTACATCGTCGGGGATGCTTTCTGCCATTGCTAGCACTGCCGGAATGCCCCGCTTCACTAGAGCTTCGGTTAAGTTCCGTTCCGGGCTGTCGTCCGCGAGGTCTGAGGGGTCGCCGTAGGCGCCGCGGCAGGAGTTGAACACGGCCATCTGAATACCGTTGTTAACGAGCAATCCAGCTAAGTCGTCGCCACTGAGGGTTTCGGTTAAGCCGGTGCGGCTGCTGACTAGGTAGAGTTCGCCACCTCTGGAACCTAAGTTGCTGTGGCCTGCGTAGTGCAGGACTTGGTAGTGTCCTTGTTCTAGGGCTTGGGTAAGTTGTTCTCGATCGGGCTGTTCGAGAATCGTCAGTTGAATTTCCGGGGAATGGGGGCTGTTTTTGACAGGATTAGCGGTGCGGTTTTGGAGTTCTTGTTGTAAATGGAGCACTTCTCGCTTGAGCTGCAAGCTGTCTCGATCGCTCGGAGAGGCGATCGCCATTAAAATTTTTAGTGGCCCGCCACTAGGCAGTATCCGGGTTTGTTTGAACAAACTTGTACCTGGTTGGTAGCGAGAAAACACGACATCTGTGCCGGTTGCCAAGGGGCGATCGCCCGCGTGCAGCACTTCCCACGGCAGCCGCGGCAGGCGCCGGCCTTTGAGTCCGAGTCGCAGTTGCAGCACTTCTCGGCGGTGCTGGGCGATGCCTTGAGCGCAAGTCCAGCTATCGCGCAAGTTTCCTTGAAACAGCCCGCTGTATAATTGTTGTCCGAGCGCTACTAAATTCGGCGCACAGTTGGGTCCCGAACGGGAGATCCCGCGACCAGCAAAACTGTTTCCCTGTACTGCTTTTCCTTGGAGCAAGCCCACCAGCGGGTCGTTCATCAGTTGAGCAGACAGTGCAAGCCATTCGTCGATCGGCCAGCGGACTTGTTGTTCGGCTAAGGGTACACCGGGTGCAACCCTTTCTGTCCGCACTAGATATTCGTCGTCCCCAACAGGGGTGACTGAGAGTTGAAATTCCTGGCTCACCGGTTTAGCGCCCTCCCGCCTTAATTCTAAATTTGCCTGCGTTTTTGCGGCTAGCAATAGCGATCGGCAAAATAATTTTTACTCTTCCAATCAAAGTTTTTGAATGCGCTTCCCCCGATCGGGCGATCGCTAGGGTCATATATATTTGTTCAAACACTTTGAGGATATAAAAGTTGTACTTTAATAACAGTTTATTAGTTTTGATTGCCCTGTGGCTCGGTGAAAGCCGAATTTTCTGCAATCTTTGTATCTTTAACATTTTGCACCTCTACCGCAGACCCCTTTAGATTCGTCGTGAACTTGAGTTTCTCATTGCTGAGTAAAGTTAAATTCGAGGCACTTTACCAGGCGGATCTCTAGTTCTTATTAAAATTACTTCGGCTCTCGCCAACCGGTTTCAGGGTAATATCGCAGGGAAAGTTGAGTATTTTATTTTTTTTGGCGATCGGTCGATCGGTCTTTACCGCTTATCCTCTACCACGAACCCCCCATGTGTAATCTTGATTTTGTGTCAATTAATTAATTGGTCAGCCCTGGGTTCTCATCCGTAAGCCCTCCGCCCTCATCCTTAAGACCTCAGTGGCTATCGATGATCGATAGTTGACCATCGATAATTGCTAATAAACTATTGCTAATTTACCGCTTTTATGATATAGAAAACTTTTAATTTAACTCTCTTAATCTAGTTAAAGTTAAGCAGCAAAAATAAACTTAAGTAGCCAAGAACTCTCAACAATACAATGGCAATCAAATTATTCCGGTACTCTCAAGCAACCATCATTTTTGGCATCTAGAGGATTACGCCTCATCAGGCCGGTTTCTCGGATAATTATTGGATTTGGTAGCGAAGCCTATACAAAGCAACTGGGTTTCGCAGGCGCGCCGTGGGTTATTCCCGCTCAAAATGCCGAGCTTGCAACTGTCACCAAAAACGACTCCTGCGTCGGTTACTCTTTTTAGCTAAATTTTGCAATCAGTCTTGAGATAGATAAATTTTGGCAGAACTCTTAATATTGAGCCGAAAAAAACAATTTTCTCAGTTGGCGAGGTTTCCTCGAATCGAGAGAAAATTGTGCAACTAAAAATTAGAACAAATATTTACCCGGGGGAATTATCTAAATTTCTAATTAATCATCGGGAACTAAAATTAGGAGGGTACTGTCGTTTAGTCAAGAGATGCAAATCCTAAGTCAGGGAAGGATTTGTCAAAGCTGGGAGTGTTACACAACTTCAATACATCCAGCCCAAATCGGAAAAAAAGCAAGGGTAAAATTGGGGGATACAGGTTTTGGGTAGTTATTTAGGAGTTGTCAGTTGCGAGTTTAAATTCAGCTAATTCACTGTAGAAATTACGTAGAAAATCTACAATAAGGGTCCTTCGGCGCAGCTTACTGTAGAAATTACCGGTAGAAATTACCGAGAACATCTTAAAGGCTCGGAGCTTCGGGGCAGCACTTACGGTGTAGGTCGCGTATCAATTAATTTTGGTAGGCAATTGCAGAATATAAAACTCGCAACAAAGCGAAAAAACCTTGCGGTTTAAGTGGCATCTATAAGAGTAAAAATGAGGAAACCAGCTCCTCTAGCAGGCGAAAGCATGAAGTTAAATTTTATTTTCTTCTGCTGCATCCTGTTTGCTGATAAATTGATTCTAAGAAGCTTACCATTTTTTGGGAAATATCAACGATGGCAGACGAAAACTTGTTAGAAAAACCGGGAACACTTTTTCTCGCTCAAGATGAAACACAAAATCCAGTCGGGGATTTAGGCGACGACAGCTCTACAATTCCCGATGATGATTTAGCCAAGTTAATTCAGGACGAGATCGACGAAAAGACCGACGGCGTTACCACCACCCAATCTCCCGATCCGTCTAACGGCGTACTGGAAGAAGGTGTTCCTGATGACAGCCAAATTGCGGAATCTAACCCCGTACTAGAAGAAGGTGCGGGCGACAAAGATGACGATGACTTAGACGATGGCAACGGCATCGATGATCGCCGTCGGACGCTCGAAGGTAGCGATGATGATGACGTAATTGTCGCCACCGGCGATAACGAGGAGGTATACGGTAAAAAAGGCAAGGACAAAATCAAAGGAAACGGTCGCAAAAAATATACAATCTTCGGCGGTAAAGATGACGATGATTGCGAGGGCGGCGATGACGACGATAAAATAAAGGGCGATCGGGGCAACGACAACGTTAAGGGCGGCAAAGGCAAGGACACCCTTAACGGCGGTAAAGATAACGACAGCCTTTTTGGCGGCAGCGACGACGACATCTGCGAAGGCGATGACGGCGATGACTGGGCCCACGCCAACGAAGGAAATGATGACGTTAAGGGCGGCGCCGGCAACGATACCGTCTATGGCGGCAAAGGCAACGACGATTGTGAGGGCGGCGAAGGCAACGATGCCGTCAGGGGCGACACAGGCAACGACAACGTTAGTGGCGGCGACGGCAACGACAACGTTAACGGCGGCAAAGATAACGATACCGTGATCGGCGGTGGCGGCAGCGACAACTGTGCAGGCGACGACGGCGACGACAGCGTTAGCGGTGGCATCGGCAACGATACCGTGATCGGCGGTGGCGGCAGCGACAACTGTGCAGGCGACGACGGCGACGACAGCGTTAGCGGTGGCATCGGCAACGATACCGTGATCGGCGGTGGCGGCAGCGACGACTGTGCAGGCGACGACGGCGACGACAGCGTTAGCGGCGGCATCGGCGACGATACCGTGATGGGCGGCGACGGCAATGACAACTGCGAAGGCGACGACGGCGACGACAGCGTGATGGGCGGTGCCGGCGACGACAGCGTGATGGGCGGTGCTGGCAAGGATACCCTCGTTACTGGCGACGGCAATGACAAGGCAGACGGCGGCGATGGCGACGACAGCGTTAGCGGTGGCGGCAACGGCGACGATACGCTGATGGGCGGCAACGGCAACGATACGCTGATGGGCGGTACTGGCAACCATACCTGTGTCGGCGGTGCTGGAGAGGACGTTTATGTCGTGAGTAACAGTACCTCTGGGGCAAGTGCAGTCATCACTGACTTCGCAGACAACGAGGACAAGTTTCTGCTGTTTGGCGACTTGAACTTTAGCAGCTTGACCTTTATACAAGTCGGTGCCAATACCGAAATTCGGGTCAATAACTTCGCCTTGGCGCTATTGTTGAATGTCAACGCAACGCTGATCACTGCTGGCGACTTTTTGGGAGTTAATCCTCAAACTCCAACTCAAACTCCAACTCCAACTCTCCCTCCAATTCTCACTCCAACTCCGATTTTTAACCCTCCGCGAGTGGAAGCTAATGAGCCCCTGATTGCTGGTTCCAGCGGCGACGAGCAAATTATTACTCCTGATTTGTTGCAGTTTGTCGATGACGAGCAAGGTCCTAGCGGCACCGTCTACACGGTAACGGAGCTGCCCGATGCTACAACCGGCCAACTATTCTTTAAGGCAGTCGCCGTAACACAAGTCGGTTTTACCTTCTCTCAAGCAGACATTAACGCAGGCTCGTTAAGTTTCAAAGCGACAGTAGGTTTTATCGGTGCGCTGAGTTTTGGTTTTGAAGTTAGCAACGGCAAACGATCTGCCACCGGCCAGCGTTTTAGCTTGAATGTCGAGCAAAATGTCTTTAATTTTGCTGGCAATACAGCACCTCAAGTTATTGTCGGTTCTGCGACGCTCGATAACGACATCGAAGGCAGCGATGGTGACGATGACATTACAGCCGGCCTCGGCAAAGACAAAATCATCGGTGGCAAAGGGAAGGACAAAATTAAAGCCGGCGATGGCGATAACGATATCGACAGCGGCGATGACGATGACGAGATCGAAGTCGGCAAAGGCAAAAACAAAATCAAAGCAGGCAAAGGCAAGGACAAAGTTAAAGCCGGCGATGGCGATAACGATATCGACAGCGGCGATGACGATGACGAGATCGAAGTCGGTAAAGGCAAAAACAAAATCAAAGCAGGCAAAGGCAAGGACAAAGTTAAAGCCGGCGATGACGATGACGAGATCGACGGCGGCGATGACGATGACTCGATCGACGGTGGCCTCGGCATAGACAAAATCATCGGCGGTAGTGGCAATGACACATTAACCGGAAATGAGGGCGATGACTCGATCGAAGGCGGTCTAGGAACCAATAATCTGAGTGGGGGTAATGGGAAGGATACCTTTATTTACCTCACTTCCCGCCAAGAGGTTCAAACAGTTGTAGAAGCTGACTTTATTACTGACTTTAATGTCGATGACGATGTTTTACAGCTTTCTACGGGAGCTTTTGGTAATCTCAGCGTTTCTAGCTTGACCCGACTGGAGATTACTGCTACTTCTACTGTTGGGTCGATCGGCAGTGCTAACTTGCTCGATTTCAGCTTGGATACCACTGTTAACAGCATCGCGTCTTTGCAAGTGCGGTTTGCACAGTTGGGTGGCAACCTAGACGCGCCTACTTTCTGTCAGTTTATAGATGCCGAGACCGGCCGTTCCGTGCTGGTATTTGGTTTTGGGGCGCGCTTTGAAGTTGTCACCAGTTTCTCGGTGGACATTCGCCTGCAAGTCAGTAACTTTGTCTTCATCGGCGAGCCACTAAATGTTCCTGTCGGTACTGCTGGCCCTGACAATGTGGATTTCGGCACTTATCCGGCTGCAGTTAATTTCGATGGTTTAGCAGGCGATGACAAGATTGTCGGCAGCAATTTTAACGATACCATCAAGGGCGGCGACGGCAACGATACCATCACCGGCGGTCTTGGTTTGGATGTCATAAGCGGTGGCAGTGGTGCGGATCTGTTTGTTTACAGGACAACTAAAGAAGGCGGCGATAAAATTTCCGACTTTACTGTTGGGGTAGACAAATTCGAGTTTAGCGCGAGCGCTTTCGGTAATTTGACTACGACTAACTTTGACGGTGTTAGCGGTTCAACTCCTGACATTACGGGCAAAGAGTTAGTGATTTTCACAGGCGGCAGTTATGCCTCTTTGGAAGATGCACAAACTAAGGTTCTGGGCAATTCTACAAGTGCTGGTTTCTTCGCCTTTACGAATGCGTCGAACGAAACGGTGTTGTATTTTGACTCGAACGGTACCGTAGCCGATGGTTCGACGCTTATTGCGAATCTGGGTACGGCTGCTAGCAATCTGGGAACGGCGGACTTTGTATTTACAGGTACGATCGCACCTTCTGCGGGTGACACTCCTACCAACTCAGGCAGCATTGTTGATTTAAATGCTGCTGGGAATACTTTCCCAAGCGACTTTAACAATTTCGGTTCAGGTGCTGGCGGTTACAACTTCACCTCTCCTGTGTTATTCACCGGAGATGCTAAGGCTAACAGCGTCACTGGTACTGAGTTTGCTGACATCTTCAGCGGCGGCAGCGGTGCAGATATTCTGACTGGCGGTGCTGGTGCAGGGGATCTGTTTGTTTACAAAGCAACAGGCGAAGGCGGTGATACGATTACTGACTTTACCTCTGGGGTAGACAAATTCGAGTTTAGCGCGAGCGCTTTCGGTAATTTGACTACGACTAACTTTGACGGTGTTAGCGGTT
>NZ_JAUBTR010000084.1:4437-11656 GCF_036705045.1 Microcoleus sp. BR0-C5 | reverse complement strand
TCTCCTGTGTTATTCACCGGAGATGCTAAGGCTAACAGCGTCACTGGTACTGAGTTTGCTGACATCTTCAGCGGCGGTTCTGGTGCGGACATTTTCGACGGCGGTTTGGGTAACGACAGCATTTCCGGCGACGATGGTAATGACAGCCTCTTCGGCGTCGAGGGTAACGACTCTCTCAGCGGCGGGCCTGGTGCTGACACGCTGATTGGTGGTTCGGGTAATGACAGCTTCTACTACAACAACTTCAGTGAGGGCGGCTTGGGTACTAACGTAGACCAAATCGGCGATTTTGTTGTCGGTCAAGACAAGTTTATCTTGCAGTTAAACAGCTTCCCGGGCTTGTCAGCAGTGCCAAATACGGATGGACTTTCTTCCAAGTCGTTCTTGGTGGTTCAAAGTGGTGTTTACGATGGCAGCTCGGCTCCAGCCGGGGCTGCCCCGTCAGATGCGTTCCTCTTCTATGAAAATGGAAGCGGACGATTCGGATTTGACCCTGACGGTATTGCCGGTGCTAACCCTGGCGTGACGCTGGCAATTCTCAACGGCAAACCGGCCGTGACGGCTTCTGACGTTAGCTTGATTTAATTTGAGCAAAAGTGGGTGCGGGTAGATTCGGAAACGATCGCCCAACCGACTATCAAAACTAATTGTGCTATGTTTCGAGCTGGGGATATGTATCCCTGGCTTTTTTGTGGGCATAGGGCAATACGGTTCAGTTAAGGAAAATTGTAGCGAAAATGTTGGGTTTCGTTCCTCAACCCAACCTACGCACTGCGCTCGAAGCAACTTTAACCGGGCCGTCCATCATGGCTATCTACGACGGTTTGTCTACTAAACTGTATTACGATAGCAACGGTTCTACGGTTGGTGGTAACAGTTTGTTTGCTACTGTCGATGTCGATTTGGGAATTGCGGGTAATTCTGAATTGTTCTTGTTCTAAACGGCAAGAATCCTAATCGGGATATCGGTACGGTTAGGGACACAGCATTGCTGTGTCCCTACAATACAGAGGTAAGGACATAGTAATACTGTGTCCTTTTTTTTGTAATTGTTAAACAATTTAGCCGCTATTTTTTGGGTAGGGAAATGGCATTGCCGTGTTCTCTTTTGCGTTGTTGTCTATGGTTGGAGTCGATCGCACTCGCGAGGGCAATTTCACCATCCAATCCGGTTTATTTTACCCGTTATATCCATTCTGGTTGTATCGGAATGATTTAACCGCTCTTGACACAGAGGATACAGAGAAAGGGAAGAGAGAGATGAATAATTTCGATGCCAACGGATTTGATATTACCCAAAATCAGGACACTGCGCCGTGTCCTTTCCCTACAATTAATCGGGCGGTGGTTAAATTTGTATTCATTAATTCCTCTCCTGTGCAAGTACAAACGCCCTTTAATTTTTGATAGTAAATTGTCATAAGTTTGATTTTAGTCAACAGCTTTTTTAACCATTAAGCGCAACACCTAATAATTCTTATCTTCCAAAATATAATAAAAATTTATAATTTAATGGTAGGAGTGAAGCGGGCAATGCCCACCCTATAAATAGAGTCCTCGATCGCCCTAATCTAAAATCTATGAGTGCCCAAAATTCCTTGTCAGTCAGTTTCGCGGATGTGGAGGCGGCGGCAAAGCGCTTGCAGGGCAAAGCTTTCAAGACGCCGGTGCTGACTTCGGAAACTTTCAACAAACGCACAAATTCTCAGGTGTTTTTCAAGTGCGAGAACTTTCAGCGCACGGGTTCGTTTAAATTTCGGGGTGCTTGCAATGCTTTGATGCAGCTATCTGAAGCGGAAAAACAGCGGGGAGTTTTGACTTTTTCTTCGGGAAATCACGCGCAGGCGATCGCCCTTGCGGCACGGTTGCTAGAAATTCCTGCTACTGTTGTCATGCCGGCAGATGCGCCAAAAGTCAAGCAAGAAGCGACTCGCGGCTACGGCGCAGAGATTATTTTGTACGATCGCACTCAAGTTTCCCGCGAAGAGCTCGCCGATCAAATTGCTGGGGAAAGAAACTTGACAGTTGTACCTCCTTACGATCATGCGTGGGTGATTGCGGGACAAGGTACGGCGGCGCTGGAATTAATCGCGGAAGTTGGAGAGTTGGATTTGCTGCTGGTTTGCTGCGGTGGCGGGGGTTTGCTGTCGGGATGCGCGATCGCAGCAAAAACTTTGTCTCCGCAGTGTAAAGTAATAGGAGTAGAACCCCAGCAAGCAGACGATGCGGCGCGATCGTTCCGCACGAAAACGCTGCACACAGTGACTAACCCGGATACGATTGCTGATGGTGCGCGCACGCCATCTTTGGGGAAATTAACCTTTCCTTTGGTGCTGCATTATGTTGATGATATGGCAACAGTTTCAGAAGAGGCAATTCGTAGCACAATGTTTTTTATGTGGGAACGCATGAAGATAGTTGTTGAACCGACAGGAGTGTTAGCGGCGGCGGCTTTGTTGTCAGGTGTTGTGCAGGCTGAAAATGCGAGGATTGGCGTGATTGTCAGCGGGGGAAATGTCGATTTTAGTCATTAGTTATTGGATATCGGAATGATTTAACCGCAGAGAACGCAGAGAGCACAGAGGGAGATAAGAGAGAGATGAATAATTCCGATGAAGTGCGGAATTGATATTATTAGTTAAGGATATTTTAGATGCTGCCATTAATCTTTGATACTTGCTTGCCCAGAGATGAGATTTTATCGGGAGACTTGTCTCTAGATTTATTTGCAGCAAAATTGCGGCTGGTAGTCGAAGGAACTGCACCTCAAGTTTATCAAGATGCCAATAAATTCTTTGCCAATACCTTCGCAACTGATGGGATTAAAACCCTAATCCGGGAAGTTTTTAGCCGCTTGATGAAGCAAAGCGCCGGGGCTGGGGTGGTTCGTTTGGAAACGAGTTTTGGGGGCGGCAAAACTCACGATGAAATTGCACTCTGGCATATCTGCAAGCAAGGGCGAGAAATTCACGGATTGGAACGCTTTACAGATATTAGCGTTATTCCCGATCGCCCTTTACAAGTTGCAGCGATCGACGGTCGAGATTTAGACCCAGAACAAGGAGTCTATCACTCGGACAGCGGCTTGACAACCTATACTCTTTGGGGCGAAATTGCTTACCAAATTGGCGGGATTTCAGGCTATCAGTTACTGCAAGGCAGCGATAAAAGCGGTGTCAGTCCCGGTACTTCGGTGTTAGAACGGTTGACGGGGGGACAGCCGACTGTGATTATTTTAGATGAAATTGCGCGGTATTTGCGATCGGCAAAAGCGAAACAAATTGGCAGAAGCGATTTAGCCAAACAAGTGGTAGCTTTTCTATTTTCGCTGATGGATTTGGCGGCAGCGTGCGATAATTTAGTATTGGTTTATTCCCTCGCCTCGACAGCAGATACTTTTGCGGAAGAAACGGCAGAATTGCAAGAAACGATGCGCGCTTCTGCAAGACAAGAAAGGGTGTTGAGTCCTTCTACAGATATCGAAATTTACAACATCGTTAAACAGCGCGTGTTTGCCAGAGTTAGCGAGGAAGCGGCGCAAAAAGCGGCATCGGAATATTTGGCGGCTTATCGCAATTGCCGCGTTAATTTGCCCGATGGGTGCAAAGATGCGTCATACTCAAAAGCGATCGCCCAAAGTTATCCGTTTCACCCGGAATTGTTCAATCTTCTTACTAAAAAAATTGCTTCTATTCCCGAATTCCAGAAGACGCGGGGCGCTTTGCGATTGTTCGCGCAAGTCGTGCGGCATTTGTGGGAAAATCGCGACGGTTGGATGCCGATGATTCACACGCATCACATTCCTATAGGGATGGATGGCGAAATTACTAACGATCTGACTTCTCGGTTGCAACGATCGCCCCTGCGGAATGCGATCGGCGCTGATATCTACAATCCCGATGGTAGGCCGGCTTACGCACAATTGCAAGATGGGGAATGGATAGCAGCGGGAAAACCGCCGTTTTCTACTTGGGTAAGCAGAACAATATTTTTGCATTCTTTGACTCAGGGAAATTCTTCGGGTATTCGGTTGGCTGAGTTGAATTTGTCGCTGCTGACTCCGGGGATTGACAGCGGTTTTGTCGATCGCGCTTTAGAAAGATTGACGAAGGTAGCTTGGTATTTAGACTTCGATCCGGTAACATCTTTAGCCAGGTTTAAAGAAGAACCTTCGATCAACAAAATTATCACCGAGGAGAAGGAACAAGTCGGGGTAGTATTGGCGAAAGAAGATTTGCGAACTCGCCGGGATAGCATTTTTGCCAAAAAATTCTTTACCTTAGTTTCTAATATCGAAAGTCCCGGAGATGTAGACGACAACCCGGATGATGTGGCGTTGTGCGCGATCGACTTTGACGAAGCGACGGTGAATGCTTCTACCGACGCAGCCCCGGAATTAATCGAGAGAATTTTTAACAATAGCGGCGAATCGGGGAAGTTTCGCACCTACCGCAATCGCTTGTTATTTTTGGTGGCAAATCGGCTAGAATTAGAAAGCGCGATCGACAATGCCAGAGAATATAAAGCAATTCAAAATATTCTCAAAAGTCAGAACAGACTGGCAGATTTATCTGGAAGTCAGCAAAAGCAATTGAAGGAACGAGAAGGCGCGAAAGATATAGCTGTGAGAGTATCTTTGACTAATGCTTACCGCCATTTATTTTATCCCTCAAATGACCAAGTAAAAGCACCGAAAGGATTGATGCACTACACTCTTTCCGCCCAGGATGCGAGTATGGTGAAAGGCAAAAACAACCAGCAAGATGTGATTCTTAAAGCCCTCAAAGATTGCGGCAAGATTCGCGCCGAAGAAGCTAAACCTTTCGCCCCGGCTTTTATCCTGCAAAAAGTTTGGCCTGCGGGGTTGGATAGTTGGACGACGAAGGCGCTGCGCGATGCTTTTGCTAAGGATTTGAGTTTGAATATTCTCCTTGATGCGGAAGTTTCGATGCTGCGGGAGACGATTCGCGAAGGTTTGAAAATGGGCAATTGGGATATGAAAGTGGGGGAGAGACTATTTATCAAAACTGATGATAGCGTGTTGGCGTTGCCGGAGACGATCGAATTTAGCGATCGCGCCTCCCTATACAAGCGCGGCATTCTCGAACCTCCAGCGCCGAAAGAAGTGGAACTCAGCGCTCAATTGATGCCGAGTGCAGAAGCGGCAAAACCCGTGCGGGTGAGGTGGAAAGCGAAAGGAGCATTGACGGTTAGTTTGTATCAAGATAATACTTTAGTGCCGGGAAATTTCTTCCCTTCCGATGAGTATGACGCCACCATTGTTAATAACAGTATTTTTCGTGTGGTGGCCGATTACGGTAACGGTGAGACAGCAGAAAAAACAACTAATGTCAATCTAAATCCTCAAGTTCCTAGCGTGGGAGAGATCACAAATCCTCCTTATGTTGTGGAAACGCTACCGGGGACTTTGTGGGATGCGAAACCGCCGATTATCGAACTCGACGGTACAATTAATGCGGTATTTGCGGGATTGGGCGATCGCATTAGCGACTACAAAGTGCAAGGCATAGAAGTGCTAGAATTGTCTGTGGATCAAGTAACGGATTATCGTAAATTGGGAACGGCAATTGCCCTATTGCAGCGGTGGCAACCGCAAATCGACCAAACCGCAACCATTCAAACCGGCGACCAATTTGTGCGGCTGGAATATCAAGGGGCGATGCGGGGATTTCAGAGCTTTTTCTCGACTATCAACAATTTGTTGAACAGTCCCGACGCGCAAGCAACTGTTAGTTTGAAAATCACCTTAGAATTCAAGCCAGCTTTGTCAGCAAATGCCTCGGATATTAACAGTATAAAACAAACGCTTGAACGCAATCCTGTAGAGCGTTTAAATTTAACGGCAAGGGTGATATATTGAGATGTAGGGGCGGGTTCACCTACAATATTTGGCAAAAATTAACACTCTCAAAAACCCGCCCCCACCCCACGGTGAATCGCAATCTACCTCTTTTAACATACCAGCATAATACATAGGCCGGGGCGGGTTTTTGAGATGGTTGGTTGATTGCGTAGATGGTTGGTGAACCCGCCCCTACAGGAATCGCGATCGCTCGGAGACGATCGGATATGTAGATTAATTGTTGTATAATTAGTGCCATGTAGGGGCGGGTTCTACCAACCATCTACGCCTCAAATAAAATATCTCATAAACCCGCCCCGCCCAGAGCTCATGCAAGAATTTCAGTTACGAGTTTTGCCTTTAGATCATAACAACTTCGCTTTGGAACTCTATCAATGTGCTTACAAGAAAGCCGGAGAGAAAAAACGTCCTGCTGCTAAAAAATTGGGGCGACTTAAAGGAAATGCTCTGGTTTTGGCGAGACAGACAATTTATGCAACTCTCAAAGCGAATAATTACGACCCTAGAAGTTTATCTCAGCAGCGACAAACTCCTTATATATTATCAGAAGAATCCGGGGTAAGTTTGGCGATTTTATTTCAATCGCTGCAACCGCTATCGAAAACCGAACGAATTGCTAATATTGCCGAAGGGATTATGGCGATGAGTAATGAAGAGGCACATTATTGGTTTGGTAAAATTGCCAATGGCAATCGTTCCAATGCTTTGAAAGCTTTGCGAATTTTATTGGGAGATTGAAATTGTGAAAGTAGCGGATTTCACGTATATACTCGTTTCCAGGCTCTGCCTGGTAACGCATATCAGGAGGCTCTGCCTCCCATCTTTCCCAGCCACAAACGAGGCAGAGCCTCTAGACAACACGACTCATATTAAATTTCGTCATTCCGATAGTCCGTCAGGGGTTGAAACCCCTGCCTCATAGCTAAAGTCGTCTAAAGACGACTAATATTAAATCCGACTTTAATACATCATCTATTCTATATAAAAGCTCTCGTAACTCCTGCGATTGCAAAGTATAACGAACAATGACATACTTATATAAACGCACCCAAATTTGATATAATTAACTCTTCAGTCGTCTTCAGACGACTTCAGCTTTGAGACAGGGGTTTCAACCCCTGGCGGACTGCGGGAATGTCGAACAATTCTCTGGAACAATCCAAATGTCGGACTGCGGGAATGTCGAACAATCCAAATGTCGGACTGCGGGAATGTCGAACAATCCAAATGTCGGTCTCATAGCTAAAATCGTCTAAAAACGACTCATATTAAATTTCGTCATTCCGATAGTCCGTCAGGGGTTGAAACCCCTGCCTCATAGCTAAAGTCGTCTAA
>NZ_JAUBTR010000084.1:1044-4337 GCF_036705045.1 Microcoleus sp. BR0-C5 | reverse complement strand
CTATATAAAAGCTCTCGTAACTCCTGCGATTGCAAAGTATAACGAACAATGACATACTTATATAAACGCACCCAAATCTGATATAATTAACTCTTCAGTCGTCTTCAGACGACTTCAGCTTTGAGACAGGGGTTTCAACCCCTGGCGGACTGTCGGACTATCGAAAAATCCGACTATCGAAAAATCCGACTGTCTGACTGCGGGAATGTCGAACAATCCAACTGTTGTGGGCGGGCTAGAAGCCCAACCCCTACTCCCCACAATAAAATTAAATCTTTGTGGAACAGGCCGGAAAGCCTGTTCCTAAAAACAATAACCAACAACCAAAAAATCATGCGCCCTCACCTCTTCATCGAGAAAATCATGCCCGTAAATCTGCTAAACCAGCAGGTTTATTACGAACACGGCGGCAATCCATTTAAAGGATTGCATCGCTGGTATTCGCGCAAACCTTTATCGTTTTCTCGCGCTTCGGTGTTGGCGTCGATTTTACCCGCAGATATCTCTTTAGAAGAGTTTGAATATTTGCTGGGATTGGAACCGGGGAAGGAAATTAAACTCTACAAAACTCCCCCGTCTTCGGTGCGAATTAAAAAGGTTCATGACTATTGCGAGAAGGTGTGGGGGAATCGCACGCCGACGATTTTAGATGCGTTTGCGGGTGGGGGAAGCATTCCCTTTGAGGCGGCGCGGTACGGGTTGAATGTGTTGGCGTCGGATCTCAATCCGGTGGCGGTGGTGACGATGAAGGCGGCGATGGAATATCCGCTGAAATTTGGCCCGGATTTGCAGGAGGATATTGATAAATGGGTGAAATGGGTGGGGGATGAAGCTGAGAAAAGATTAGCTGAATTTTTCCCTTCTTTACCGGGGGAAACTGTACAGAATTATTTCTGGGCGCATACGGTGGTTTGTCCGAGTTGTCAGTCGGTTGTGCCTTTGAGTCCGAATTGGTGGTTAGATAGATCACCTGGTGGTGCAAAAAAAGGTCAATGGTGTGCGGTGAAACCGATTCCTAACTTGGCACAAAAGCGGGTTGATTTTGACTTGGTGAAGGGGAAGAAAGGGAAGGAGACGACGATTAAAACGGATGCGGGTGAGTACGAGCCGAGTGTTTATAACACAATTAGCCGGGGTGTTGGTAAATGTCCGAATTGTGGGAGTGTGATTGAGGACGATGTAATTAAGTGTCAAGCTCAATCAGGAAAATTTGGGCATCAATTTTATGCCATTGCTTATAAAAAAGGTAAAAGTAGTTTAGAGTTTAGAATCCCTACAAGTTTAGATTTAGATGGAGTTATTAAAACTGAAAAATATATAAAAAATGAATTAGATAAAATTCAAACTTTAGGTGATCTTCAAAATACTCAAGTGATCGCAGGTGAAAAAACGGATGAATTAATTAGATATGGGATTGATTACTGGGATAAGTTGTTTAACCCTCGTCAGCTTCTAACACTTATCACCTATGTAGAAATTATCCACGAAGCTAATGAGATTCTACAGGCTGAGTGTGAACGGGAGAAGGCAGAGGCAATTATTACTTATTTAGGATTAATATTAGATAGATGTGTTGATATTAACAGTAGATTAACTCATCTTAACCCTGCTGGAAGTTGGGGAATACAGCTATCATCTGCTCAACACGCTCTCAATTTAATGTGGAATTATGTAGAAGCGTCAGGAAATAATAAACTTTGGAATACATATTCGCAAACAGTTCAAAAAGGATATACTGAAATTTGTAAATTATTCGGCACAAAACCCCATTCATCAGGCCTCCCCGGCATCGAACAATACGATCCAAAAAGCATCCAAATCAATTCCGCATCCGCCGATAGCCTATACCACATTCCAGACAATTCTGTCGATGCCATTGTCACAGATCCGCCTTACTATGGCACCATCCAATATGCCGAACTCTCCGACTTTTTCTACGTTTGGATGAAGCGCACATTAGGCGATATATTCCCAGATTTATTCTACACAGAACTCACCGACAAAGATCGAGAAGCCGTCGCCAACCCGTCGCGCTTCCGCAACATGGGCGCATCCCCCGACGAACTCGCCAAACAAGATTACGAAGCAAAAATGGCCCTCGCCTTCACCGAATATTACCGAGTTTTGCGCGAAGACGGCGTGATGACAGTCCAATTCAACCACAAAGAATCGGGGGCGTGGGATGTACTCACAAAATCCCTCATCGATGCCGGTTTCGAGATTACCGCATCCTGGGCCGTCAGTACCGAAAATCCCCAAAACCTCCACCAAGCGCAAAAAAATTCAGTTTCCAGTACCGTCCTTTTAGTTTGCCGCAAGCGTGACCCCAACGCCGCCCAAGCTTGGTGGGATGATTTGCGCCCAGAAGTCGCCAATCTCGTCGAACAACGCGCGCCAGAATTTGAAGCCAACGACATCAAAGGTATCGACCTTTATTTAAGCGCCTTTGGCCCCGCTTTAAATGTGTTCAGCCGTTCCTATCCCATCCTCAACAGCAGCGGCGAAGAAGTGCGCCCGGAAGTTGCTTTTGCTGAAGCCAGAAAAGCCATTGCAAACTATCGCTTCCGCAAACTTGCACAAACCGATACCGCCGGATTTGACGCCCTGACGCAGTGGTATTTCCTCGCGTGGGATGCCTTCGGC
The DNA here is from genome assembly GCF_036705045.1 of Microcoleus sp. BR0-C5. Taxonomy (NCBI): domain Bacteria; kingdom Bacillati; phylum Cyanobacteriota; class Cyanophyceae; order Oscillatoriales; family Microcoleaceae; genus Microcoleus; species Microcoleus sp. BR0-C5. The sequence goes on along the minus strand of NZ_JAUBTR010000084.1, from coordinate 1,694 downwards.
GCTGTCGAGTTCCCCTTCGATGAAGCGCGACAACTCGCCCTCGCCGTCGGCGGTTTCAACGTCGTTGATTTAGCAAAAGTCTACAAATTAATTGACTCGACTAGCGGCACTTGCAAACTGTTGACACCGAAACAGCGGTTGAAAAAATCAGCTTTTTCGGTCAATCCGCAAGATTTTTCGATTACCTATTTAGTCGATGGATTGCACGCGATTATCGGTTTGTATCAGGAGGACGGAGATATTCAAATCGTGCGCGAGTTTATGAAAAAAACAGCTTTGACTGATAACGATAATTTCATGCGGGCGATAGAAGTGGCGCTGAAAGTGATTCCGCGTATTGGGGATGAGAAGAAACGGATACCGGAGGAGAAGGCTTTGTTAGATTTGTGGTTGGCGATGGATGAGATTAAGGCCAAGGTTGTTTATCAACAGATGGAAATTCAGTTTGAGGGACAGTTGAGTTTATTTTAATTGAGATGTTGCGCGCGGGTGGCCAGAAACCGGGTTTTTTTGAGATACTCGGTTACAGGCGAGAAAACCCGCAAAAACCCGGTTTCTTAAGTTGTGGCGTGGGGCCAGAAACCGGGTTTTTTTGAGATACTCGGTTACAGGCGAGAAAACCCGCAAAAACCCGGTTTCTTAAGTTGTGG
>NZ_JAUBTR010000084.1:0-944 GCF_036705045.1 Microcoleus sp. BR0-C5 | reverse complement strand
CGTGGGGCCAGAAACCGGGTTTTTTCGAGAAGACTCGTTACAGGCGAGAAAACCTGTAAAAACCCGGTTTCTTAGATGCTGACAAATAACAAATAACTAATAAGATGAATTTAACAGATTATCCCTGGCGCATCAGCTATTCTAGCAATGAAAATAACCCGATCGCCGATTTCTACATTCCCGCGCTAGAATGTGCTCTACAGTACGATCGTAAATCCGGCTTTTTCAACAGCGCCATCCTCAGTAAAGTAGCGCAGGGATTGGGCGCGATGCTGCACAATCAAGGGCGGATGCGATTAATCATGGGCTGTCAATTCAGCCCGCAAGACTTGCAAGCTATCCAACAAGGTTACGCCCTCCGAGATGCAGTTACCATGCGCCTCGATACCGATTTACAGCCGCCCAAAACCTTCGCCCAACTCAAACATTTTGAAATTCTCAGTTGGCTGATTCAAAACAGTTATCTCGATATTAAAATCGCCATTCCCCTTAAATCGAACGGCTTACCAATAGATACTGAAAGTTTACTCGATCGGCAGCATATTTTTCACGAAAAAGTCGGCATTTTCACCGACAGCAAGGGCGCACAATTAGCTTTTAGCGGTTCCAATAACGAATCTCTCAGCGGTTGGGAAAGCAATGTTGAATCTTTCCACGTTTATTGTGCTTGGGAAGGCGGCCGAGATGCTGAACGAGTTTCTGAAGAGATTTTTCGGTTTGAACAGTTGTGGAACAATTTATCACCGAATGTGCGCGTTTTTGAAGTGCCGGAAGCGGTGAAAAATAAGTTGCTGGGCTATGCGCCTAGCAGTAAACCTGTGTGGAATCGGGAGGAAGAAGTCAACGCCCCCCTACCCCCAAGGGCTGGGCAATTTCGGGGCAACCACGGGGGGATGGGCGGGCACGGGGGCACCGCCCCTACGGAAGGTTTTGTAGGGGCGGTG
>NZ_JAUBTR010000168.1:0-2641 GCF_036705045.1 Microcoleus sp. BR0-C5 | reverse complement strand
GTAATCTCTTCAGGCTTGAATTTTTAAATTTTATAACCATCAATTCTATTTAAAGACCTGCGGAATGTGGGATACAATGCAACAAAACGGTTTAAGTGGATTGGTTCGGCCGCAGTTGTAGTCAGTATTGTGAACATCCAAAAAGTAGATACAGTAAGGTGCGTCGCTACAGAAAATCTCGATTCATCTCGAATATCTTCTGCAGCGACGCACCCTACGCAACTCTCAGCGACGCACCCTACCCTCGACGGGCGACAAGTTCCGCTAATTTCTGCATTTCTGTTTCATGCAGGGGGTAATGAAAATCCTCAAATTTTATTAGCAAATGCTAATAAAAGTTTTCAAGGTAGCACTGTATTAGGCATGGGGTTTACATTTGATGATACTAACCCGGAGACGACACCCCTTGCAGAAATGCACCGTTTAATTGAACAAAATCCTAAAAATGCCGATCTGATTTTTCCTTATATTGGCGGTGAGGAGGTTAATTCTAGTCCAACTCACGCCCATAATCGCTATGTGATTAATTTTGGGGAGATGAGTGAGGCCCAGGCGCGGGAATATCCAGATTTGATGAAAATTGTAGAGGAAAAAGTTAAGCCTGAGCGCGATTCATTAAAACGTGATGTTTATCGGACTCGTTGGTGGCAATTTGCTGAAAAACGACTTGCTCTTTATAAAGCGATCGCCAAGTGCGAGCGTGTGTTAGTAACAAATGCTCAAGCATCTACTTACTTGTCATTCATTTTCTATTCACCTAAAGTTGTATTTGCAAATAGTCTTAATATATTTCATTTTGAAACTTATTCTAGTTTTTGCATACTTCAATCTCGCATTCACGAAATTTTTGCAGGTTTTTTTAGTTCATCTATGAAAGATGATATTCGCTATAATCCTACTGATTGTTTCCAGCCTTTCCCCTTCCCCAAAAACTGGGAAACCAATCCGCAATTAGAAGAAAAAGGCAAAATATACTACGAATATCGCGCTGATTTAATGGTACGTAATAACCAAGGACTCACCGATACCTACCACCGCTTCCATGACCCCGACGAACGCCACCCAGATATAATAAAACTGCGACAATTACATCAAGAATGCGATCAAGCCGTATTAAACGCCTACGGTTGGACAGACATCCCCACCGACTGCGAATTCATCCTTGACTACGAAGAAGAAGAGGAAAAAAGCGAAGGAATTAGCAAACGCCAGAATAAAAAACCTTGGCGGTATAAATGGCCCGAGGAAATCCACGATGAAGTGTTAGCGAGGTTAGTGAACTTGAATCTGAAACGCCATCAAGAGGAAATTCTGGGAGGGAAAGCAGCCGAGGGGAAAGCGAAAGGAGGTAAAAAGACAGCTTCTAAATCTCGCAAAAAAGTTTCAGATAAGCCGCCTCGTATCCTTGGTTTTCCTGATAGTCTGTAGGGTGCGTCAGGTGAAGATTTATCGCTAATAGCAAAGAATTGATGAGTGACGCACCCTACTCACACCATTGCAACTAACTTATCAATAGTCTGAGATGCCCAAGGTTGTACTTCATTTTCTTGCAAAACTTCCGCCCCCAAATCCCTGTAAGTTGAGATAGTTGTTTGATACACTTTGTTTAGTTTTTCATAATCCTGCCACTCTTGTTTTGGGGGAAGTGCAACAATTCCTATAGGCAATTTAGTGTCAGATTCTTTAACATCTAAAATCATCCAAGAAATAGAATCCTGCAAAGTTTCAGGCGGGTAAACTTCAAAGGAGATTCCATGCGCGACTAAATAAGGTTGACCGTTAGCAACAACCGCATCAAACCTGTGTTCTTTATGAGTTCCTTTTACAGGAAAATTATTTTTTAGCATTTCTTTTAAAGCAGGTTTATCATCATAATAGAATGTAAGAGTTTTTCTAATTATAGAAGTTGTAATTCTCGCAGCATCTTGGCGAGTTCGCTTAGTTATTGCAGAAACTACATTAACCAGGTAAGTCTGCGCGATATCTTCTAATAAACTCTCGACATTCTCCAAAGATCCCCGAGGTTCTGTGAATTGAATACTATTCATCCAACCCTGTGCAATCTTTTTTAATCGTTCATGTCTAGGCGTATCATTGGGATGATCTCCCGGGAAAAGCAAACCTTCCCCCGCAGCTTTCTTCATTCGTTTTGCAAAATTTCTGAGAAAATTAATATCTTCGCCACCAAAAGCCTGAACTCGGCCCCAATTATTTACAAATTGTACGCGCACATCATTATCATCAAAAGCAACAACGCCAATATTAATCCGTTCGTCAGCGATGGGATTAGGGACGTATTGAACGATACTATATCTGCTTGCCATTGCTTTTGCCTCCCTCTATAAGAAAGTGCTTACAAAAAAGTTAATAATTGGTGTTGCTGTCTAGTTAAGTATTCTACTAGAGTAACACGCTCGTCAAGAGTTAGCCCCCACTCGCTAGGCGGAGCCGCCACGGCTTGAATGATTGTTTTTTCACTGACGGTTGAAAGCGCCCGGAGTGCCGAGCTAATCTCATCTGGGGTAAAATTGCAATTATTATACAAATCCGGGTTTAGTTCAGCTTCAATACTCCGGACAGTTTTTAAAGAGGGATGCGAGCGCAATACAGCAGAGAGGTGAAAACAGTGAGTGCAATCTGA
>NZ_JAUBTR010000083.1:0-27187 GCF_036705045.1 Microcoleus sp. BR0-C5 | reverse complement strand
TCTACCGAAACATACACCTCTTCATATTCACTCATTTATTTATTATACATCGCTGATGTTATTTAATTCTCATTCCTAAGTTATGCCGACGATGCTAATCGTAAGTAGACAGGCGATGTGTGACAGCTACGTTAATGAGTCTCTTTAAACGATATGAATATGGAAACGGAAGCTTCTCCAAAATTTCTTGTTCCTGACTGGGCAAAAAAGCATTGGCGGTTACTCGCTGCCTTCGCTGCTGGCGCTTTTTTTGGTGCTATTGCTGTGCAGCAAGGATATGAAGGTTTTAAGATTGGGGGAGCAGAATATGTTCTTATCAAGAAAGCCTCCATCCCAAAGTCTCTGTCGATCCAGGGCAAGTGGTTTTATGAAACACAAACTAGCGGTGTACCACTTCAGTTTGATAAATTGAACTGTCTATCGATTTTGGGTACAGCAGATATTTCTCAGGCAGCAGCCTCGAACGAGTTTAGTATAAATAATGCCACGCGGCGAGGATGTATCGATCCTAAGTCCCAAGTAATAAAAACAAATGTTGGTTGGCGTAGCATTAATGCCGCAGTTCTTCCAGATAGCAGGAAAATTATGGTCTCCTTGAACACTGCCGATCCGAACCCTCGCATTGCCTATATTGAAGGTGCAATTCCAGCAACTATCAGCGGAGATTCTCCCCCTAAGTTCGATGGGACTATGTATTATCTCAATACTCAGAATCAAAGGTACGGTAGTACAACAATTACCTTCTGCAAAGAGGGAAGTGAATGTGCTCAAGATATCGCCGAAAAACTCAGGGAAAAATGAATGGATCGTCCTTTCTCTGTCATAAACGATAGTTATAGTGACTTTACACAAACTTGAATAGACCGCATAACAATCCTTATTCTGTGCAGCTCGGACATAATGAATGTTCTAAGAATCACCAATAATAAAAACCCAGTTTCTTTAAGAAACCGGGTTTTTAATGTATTCGATCGCCCTAAACCCGACCTACAATTACTTCAACGCAGAAGTCCCGATTAAATCGCTACTTTTTGGTAGCTGAATCGGACTCGGATTCGCATTAAGTAACAGGTCAGCTTCCTTACCAGCAGGATTGGCAATAGGTGCGATCGCACCACTAACACTCGCAGCTTGCAAAGGAAGAATTGGCTGAGTTTGAGCGCTGGTTAGAGATGTTAACAATCTGTTAGACTCGTAGATGAGAATGTCATCATCGATGCCGCTAAAGCTGTTCATCATTGGAATTGAACCGCCGTTTAGCAAGATGTCATTGGGGATAATATTGGCAGAATTTACTGTCAAACTACCTGGATAAGTCGCTGCTGTTGACGGTTGTAAGCTGAGTGCGGGCGCGGGAGTCGTGTTATTGGGCTGACTAACAGCAAAAATGGCAAAAAACCCGGTTTCTTTGGTTTGGATGCGTCCACGACGATAGGATTTAAGGGCCCTCGACCTTACAGCCTTAAGGATGTCGCCACTTTAGCGCTGATGAGGGAGTTTTATGGCAATTTACGATCGCAGCCAATTAAAGCTGAAGCGCTCAGAAAAGCTCAACTGGCAATGATCCACAAACAAATTGTAGTAAAAGACGGTCAATTGCGGGGAACTCAAGGCGCGATCGACCTTACTCAATCCGCACAAATACCAAATTCTGATTTCTCACACCCCAAGTTTTGGGCCGGATTCACAATAATTGGCAGTCCTTGGTAAGTTAATTGGAGATTTGATATTCACGAGTGGTAAGGTGTAAGGCGGCTAGACGCACCCTACATTGACTGGCGGGATTTTGCAAAAAGTAAATGTATCCCTGACTACTATCTTTTTATGTCATAAATTTGCTATGAATAGCAAAACTAAACACTAGCGGGGCAAAACCTGTGGGCAAGTTTGATAAAATATTCAATTCAGAAGACCAATCCGAAGCAAGCTTGACTTTAGAAGAATCCGTAGCAGCGGTAGCACTTGTCGCAGCGGAGGCAAATTCCCCTGATACGGATGCTGATATCTTAGAAAGCATACTTTGGGAATCAGAAATATTTGCTGAATACTCGGAAGATGATATGTCAGCAATGTTTCAAAGACTCGCCGGTATTGTCGCCCAAGACGGTTTAGGAGCATTATTTAATACTGCTTGCGAATCTATGCCAGATGAGTTAGTGTTGGATACTTTTGCCATAACCGCAGCAATGTTTGTCGCAGATGGCGAAATAGCTCAGAAGCACCAAGCTTTTCTGCAGGAATTCCAGCAAGCATTAGGTGTGGAAGATGAGGAAGCAGCAGAAATTATTGAGGATGTAATTGCTGCTTACTCGGAAGTAGAGGGCGAAGAGTCTGATTTCGATGCGGCATGGTACGTATCTCCTGAAGGCAATTTTAGCGTTCCCATTCCAGTTGACGATCAACGAGGCGGTAAAATTGATGATCAAGAAGGCTGTGTCGCATTTTCAGACGACTTTGGCGTTTTGCTGAAAATTGATTATTTCCCTGTTGCTGGTGAAGTGGAAGAAACAATCGAGTCGGTTGGCGAGGAAGGTTATCTCAAGTCTTTTCTCGACAATTTTGTTGCTCAGGCAATTCTTGCTAATGTTCCCAATTCTAAGTTACTCCACGCAGAATATTTAGAAGATGAAGAAGCTTATTTCGTGGTTTTAGATTTGCCTGCTGGTGCAACTCTCAGCGTGCAGAAAAATGAGGGCTCTCTGACTCGGTTGGATGCTTACCGGGGACTGATGGCTTTTATTGCTGACGATTTTTGCTACACGGTAAGCTGTCAGCGAATTTATCAGGAGGGGGAGGAATTGGGTTCCCTGGAGTCTGAAGTTGAGGGAATTATGAACAAGATTTTTGAGTTTATTGAGACAATCGAATTCGGGCCGATCGAATAAGCAGGAATTATTTAGGGGGTTCAAAATCCGGTTTCTTTCTAAATGTCTCGCTGCTTAACCCTATATTTTTAGAGAAACCGGGTTTTTTTTGCAAAAAATTCTCAGGCTATTATATCGTTTCCGGTCGATCGACCAAAATCAAACTGGTTGGTAGTGAAGACTTGAGTTTTCATTACTTGCCCTCGCGCTTATTTTACCGCACTGCTAGATATTAGAGGTTTTTTACCATAAAAGAGTGCGATCGAGAACAGGGTTTTTTGACCCATTCTCGATCACACTTCCAGATACATTCAGTCAACCACAGTCGAGAGACAGCAGCAATTAGCTGCCATTTGCGACTAATTAGTAGTCTGAGCTTCCACCAATCTTTGCTTGAGTTCTTCCAGAGCACTCGCCCAGCGCGGATCTGGCTGCACCGAACCGGTATCACCACTCGAAACCGTTGTTGCTGACTGATTGCGGCGAGATTTGTTGTTGTCACCCCGACGGCGATTGCTTTTGCTGGAACCGCCTCCACCTTGGCTAGGAGGAGCCGAGCGCTGCTGTTGCTGCGGCGCAGGTACAGGCATTGGCACAGACGCCGACGCCGACACCAACTGCGGTGACTGCGGCGACTGCTGCTGATCGTCTTCGCCCTTTTCAGATTTACCCTTAGAGCGGGGCAGTGCCTTCTCTATTTTCAGCGGGTTTTCTTTGAACATCAAGCCGTTATATTTCTCAATAACTTGGTCGGCTTGTTCGTCGGTTAGCACCGTCACAAAACCAAATCCTCTGCATTTACCAGTTTTGCGGTCTGTAATTACCTTTGTGGTAACAGATTCGCCCTCCGGTGCAAAAACTTCTTGCAATTCTAGGCGATCGAGTTCCTTCGGCAGATTGCCAACATAAAGACGAATAGACATGAAAAATTCCTCCCGACTTGGATTTTAATTAATTTGCTCGAACAGAATTACCTGAAGTCAACTGAACATTGACTTCAGGCAAACACCACATAACCCGAGAATTGGCGCATTCCTCCCACCAACCTTGACAGCTCCCCCCACCTTTTAGAACAAAAAGATGATTTACTCTGATAAGGCCGGAACTTAACCGCCGATGCAGAGAGCTTTTAAATCTCAGGTTGTTGTGTAAACTTTTCGTCATCACTCAAATGTTTAGGCTATTGGCTATTCTGTATTACTTGCTTCCGGTTTTGATTCAGAATGTTTATAGCCAGCGCCGTCTAGAAATTTATGTCCAAGGATGTCAATTGCAAGCGATCGGAATGCCAGTATTCAGTTTAATACAGTGATGGATAAAATGGCTAACATTTTTTAGCCAGTAATCTTACCTCGCTCCTAATCTCGCTCCTAATTCTGAGAACTACTCACTTACCTGCTATCCCTTAAATCGGGCTCGGCAGAGTCCGAGCATTCTTTAAAGGTATCACAGCCTTGGTAACAGAGCTAGTTATTTAGGAAGATTTCAGTCTGAATTTAACGCAAACCACATCTGAATCACTTTTGATAATTCATCCCGCCCAGCAAAAATAGCGATCGAAAAAAAACAGCCGACAAGCGGCTGGCTGTACTTGCTGTGTTGGGATGTTGACAATTTTTACGCAATGCCTTAAGGGATTTTAGCCAACTGAAGTTATCGCGCTATTTGGTTCAATCCAATTCCTGTAAACTAATGTAACAGACCGCTGGCAAAAAAGCAACTTTTCTTTACGAATGAACAAGCAACAAGAGTGTAGGGTGCTCACCGCGCACCGAGAACATCGGGTAGGGTGTACACGGCGCACCGAGAAGATAGATCGCCCATCCCCCGTTTAACTCAAAACTCATCTGGGGCTGCGCGTTGTGCGCGATCGAGTGCGGCAATCTGATAACTATTCCTCATACCTGAAAAAAATGCAATTGTAGGCAACCTCGAAACCCTTATGCAGTAAGTCATTTCCCATTCTTCAATCTAAAATCCAAAATCTAAAATCCAAAATCGTCTCACCTTGGGCCCTGGATAATGATGTATGCGCCCCAAAAAGCAGCAGCAAAAGCCAAAATCGCAGACCAAATCGGATGTCCGCTGTCACTAACCCTCCCTCCTTGACTGCGGAGACTTTCAAGGTCGATCGCCACAGTAGCACCCCGGCGCAGCCAACCAGTCGCCACAACAGATGTTCCGATCAAATCGCTAGGGCGAGTAGTCTCTTTGAACAAAAATGGCCACAAAGAGCCAATGTAGCCAAACCTCGAAACATAGTGCAACCTCACCAAACCCGTCGCCGTTTGCAAAATCAAATCTTGTCCCAGCCAATTACTCATACCAGATCGACCCAAAAGTTGCCCCTCCAGCCGCACCGGTTCAGCATCCAGCGGCAAACTCTCGGGATTTGACAAAATTTCCGGCAAACTCGGCGAAGCGGTTTCTCGCGGTATAATATCCGGGAAGAAATAATTGATCCGCATCAAAGTACCGATAGAAAACCCGATCGGCAAACAGCCCCAAATAATCGATCGATCGCCCCAAAGCCAATCCAACTGCCAGATACTCGTCCTCGAAAAAATCCCCCCAATCAGCCAAAGCACCCCGACTATCGCCAAACTCATCGGAATTCCAAAAAACGGCGCACCCTGTAAAAATAGTTTTGAGTCTTTAAATTCGAGTATTGACTTAAACAGAGACAATTTTCCTTTCCTAGGTTGTTCTGGCACTCCCGCGTTTGCCAAATCTAACTCTGTCTCTAGCTTCCAGAATTGAGCATACAGGGCCAACAGCTTCAAACGCTCTCCCAGCAAAGGATGCGCGCCGTTAACCGTCAACCAATTGCGCTCCTGATTGCTGACATCCCACAGCAAAATCTGTTCTAACGGCGCGTGTAATGCAGCAGAACCGAGGGTGACAGCTTGTCCAACGCCTACGGGCAACAATAGATCGAAACTTTCCAGGAAAAAGCTAGTTTGTTTTTGCTGTTCGATATTACCAGCAACGCCGATCGCAATTTTAGCCAGTGCCCGCGTCAAACCGTTAGGATTGCCCGTAATTTCCGCAGCAGTGCGATCGCTAAAATACACTCTGCGGCGCGACACCCACAACATCGGCCAGCGCAACAACTTATAAATCCCGTAACTAATAGCAGAAATTGCAGCGGCCACAAATTTGACAGCAGAACGCAAAAACTCGATCGTCATTAAATCACACAACCGCTCTTGCCAGTGCGCCACCTGCCAATAAATCAAGTAAGGAATCTGAATCACCAGCAGCGCCAGCGACATCGGCGCAAAATCCCAGTGAGAAATATGGCCCAACTCCCGCGCGAAAATAGTAGCAATTTCCTCATCCGTCAACTGTTCCAACAGCCCGCGACTCACCGCAATCCGAGCAAAACGGGGCAAACAGCCGTAACTGAAAGCTACAGGAACATTCAGCGGCAAGAGTTTCAGCACCGGCACCGGCATATTTTGCTTGGTACAATAACTTCGCAGTACCCGACTAGCTTCCTTGCTGTGCTTGGATAAAACTGACCCGCGCAGGGTTTCGATGCCACAAAACAGTTTCAGCAGCGCGTCTATCAGCCACGGAGACGAGGCCAAAAGCAATCCAAAAACCATCTGAACAAACGGAGTCGGATCGCGGTAAAAAAGCTGAATCGGCGCGAAAATAGGCAGTCTACTGAATATGTAAAGCTGAACCAACAGAGAATTAGTGTTTGTCAGCAGGAATTGCAGCACAAACCGGGCTAGGAAAAATAGGGCGATCGCACTTGCAACGGCTTGTATGCGAAACTCCAGCAACTTCAGCGGTTTGAGGGGGCGCGGGATTTTCGCGGTGCGCCCTGCTTCGCGCCAAGTGAGTTGGTAAGTATCTGGGCTGGCGACTCCGGGGATATCTGTTGGGGAAGCGGAACTATTTTCGTCGCTAATTTCTGCGGTATCGGGTGCGGTTTCTGTAGGGGCGGTGCCCCCGTGCCCGCCCTCTGATGTCGGGCGAATCGGCGGTGTGGGGGGTGGAGGTGGCGGGGAAATCGGTTGCGATTTGGCGTTCCCAGGCTCTACAGTCTGCTCTAAAGGTAAAAATCCTGTTTTTTTATCTGCGGTCGGTCGTAGCGAAGCGGGGCGTAAGCCATCGCCCCCAGGCGTTTGTTTCGGCGATTTAGTTGCTGCATCAAAGGCGACAAAGCCTGTTTCGGGGGGAGTTTCTGCGGATTTTGGTTTATTTGCCGGTGGTTTTGGGGGGCGAGGGGGGGTTAATTCTTTTAAAGCGCGATCGGCCCAAGTTTTGACTTGAGGGTTGGGACTTTTGGCGAGGGATCTGCACAGGGCGATCGCACCTTTGACATTAGCGGTTGCTTTGTACGCAGCCACTAACCCCATCTGCGCGCGGATTCCCGACGGCTGATTTGCTGCGGTTTGGGTGACGGATTCTAAAAGGGCGATCGCGCTTTGGTAATCTTTTTGTTTCAAAGCCGCTAACCCAGCCTCTAGAGACTGTTTCAGAGATGAATCCGATTGATTTGGATTAGGTGGAGATACCATAACTGTGCTTGCGATCGCGTCCTTTCTAAGATAGCTTGGCTGGTCGATCGATTACGGTTTTAACTCACATCTTGTACCATTGTCAGCAACAGGCAAGATGCCTGTTCCACAAAAGATAAATTTTCTCGCTTCACAGGCATCTTGGCTGTTCACAAAAGCTGATTGAGAAGGGTGCAATATCTCAGTGTTAACATATGCCCTAAATGCGATCGCCCATAATTGATATCTATGCCCAATTTCAATCCCCCATTGGTATAATAAAATAACTCCTCACCCGCACACTTATGCCAATTGACGACGAAGATTTTGAAACCGAATCTATTAGCGGCGATCGCAAACTGGAACTTTTTACCGACAGATACGAATTTACCCGCCGATTTGCCTTTTATTTAAACGAAGACCCCGCGCGCCAACAAATTTTGTATTTTTACGGAGATGGAGGCAACGGCAAGTCTTTGCTGCTACAACACTTGCAATTTCACTGCTGCAAAAGATTTTCGCCGCAGGTGTGGAAACAATTGCACGACATCCCAGAATCACAAGCCGCCCAAGTTGCTAATTCCGTCCGCTATGCTGAACCTAAGACCTACACTCCCATACCCGCAGTCAGACACGATTTCGGATTGATACCGATTAAAGAAGATAAACCGCAAGATAGATTTTACGGCTTGCTGATGCTGCGCCGAAATCTGGCAGCAGCCACTAAGAAATATAAATTTAAATTTCCAAATTATGACTTTGCTTGCTTTTGGTATTTGCTGAACAAAGGCGAATCACAGGCAACTCTCAACCAACTTTTCCCCGATGATGTGGCGGAATTGGTGGTACCTATAATTGAAACTTTTGCAGATTTTCCGGTGGTGGCGCAAGCTGTAGCGGTGCTCAAAGGGATAGATAAATTGGGCGGGATTAAGCGGGCGATGAAATTAATTCAAAATCGCTTGGGCGTCAGCGATGAAAAGGCGGAGGAAATTCGCCGTCTAGATATTGATACTGAGTTAACCGACTATTTGCCGAAATTGTTTGCTGGGGATTTGAATGCGACAATGGCTGGCAAAAATAAACCCGATCGCCTCGTGATGCTGTTCGATACTCACGAGAAAATGTGGGATGAAAAACGCAATTCTCAAGGCGCAACTTTTTGGTATCAAGATGAGTGGTTTCGGCGGTTGTTGAGGGCATTGGATTACAAATTGGGGATTGTAGTTGTTGTGGCGGGGCGAGAGTGTCCGGTGACGCAATTGCGGTGGCCGAATGCGTCAAGGTTTCCGATTCCCGCAGATTATATAGATGCACAATTGGTGTGGCATTTGTCGCCGGATGATGCGAGGGATTACTTGCACAAAGTGAAGATTGACAAGGCAGATTTGGCAGATGCTGTAATTAAATATGCCAGCGTCAATCCCGCTGATAATTTGGAGAATTTGCAGGTACATCCGTTTTATTTGGGTTTGTGCGCGGATGCGGTGCTGGCAGAAAGAAGGCGGGGAATTGAGTTGCTGTCGTCGGATTTTGCGCGGATTCCGAAGTTGGAAAACAAGACTGCGGAATTAACGGATCGGTTGCTGAGTTATGTCGATCGCGAAGTGCGATCGGCTGACGCACTCCAACATTGATTGATGTTGTTGGCGGCAATTTTTATTTCCACACCTGACAAGCTTTGTATCATTGTGAATTAACATGATATGGATAACTGCTGAATATAGTTGATAACTTCATCTTTACTAATTATTTCAGAAGTTGGCACACAATAAGAAGGGTAAATATAATGAGTTTCACCTGTCGCTGCTGTTTTGCGTTTATCTATTTTTGTACCGTATCTATCTGGATAAATAATCCACTTTGTACTGGGACGTGTTGGCGTTATTGCTCCCCAAGCTATTTTGGTATTTCGACAGTACCAAATAACTACTGCTGGCGGGTTTACCCATTGTTTACTTTCTACTTCACCGCACATCCAACCTTTATAACCGGGCGGTATTTGTCGAATCGGATCTGTAATAGACTGAAATACTGTTTTTACAGATATCCAAAAAATTTTATTGCCTAAATTATCATACACAGGAATATCTTCGTCAGTATTAAACTGAGTAAGAATAGACTCTCCTGTATTAATTCCCCGTTTCCTCAGTCCATTGCGAATAAGTGTTACAGCATAATCTCCTTCAGCTAAAAATTTTTCCCAAGTCATAAATACTTAATCATACTTTTTCCTTAAAATTTTATCATCAAAACTCATCTAAAACTTCTTCGTTTACATCTGGTAAAGAATTTTTCATTTGATTCATTTGTTCTTTCACCAATTCTATTAAACGATCGTTGCAGTATTCAGCAATTGCTGGATATTTGTCTGCCGTCTCTTCTAAAGGTGTTATCACACATGGATCGCTAATATCAATACCCAATTCTATCCACTGCCTAGTTTGCTCCACAGCTACATTGACCAGCTTTTCTAGTTCTGGTAAGTAGTTACTTATCCCATTCAAAGGATTTAATTTCGATATTTCTTCTAGAGAAATAGACAGATTTTCTAGTTGCTTTTTCTTGAGTAATTTAAGGTCTTTATCTTTTGCAAATACTGAAAGAAGCGAAGATGTTCCCGCTTCTAATATTTTTGTATGAAGGACTGAAAAAGGTTGCCGACCTTCAACCGGAATATTATCCCAATAATTAGTAGCAAGTTCTCGAAATAGTTGATATGCTCTAACATAATGTAGGCATGCATCTATCCCATCTTTTGTAGTGCTCGCTAAATTAATCAAACCCAGAGCCTCATACAATATTTGACAAGTCTTTAAATCCTTACTACAATCATCACTGAATTTTTTTATGACCTCCTTTAACTTTTCGTCTAAAGATATTTTCCAAGCATAGTTGCCAATGTCATAAAGTACGAATTCGTTAACCTCTTGAAACTTCTTTGATATTACAAATAACTCTTCAGCAGTTAAACGTTCACGTATCACTCCCTCCTCGGCAGATGATCTACTACTTCTTTCCTCTGACTTCGTGTCCTTCGCGTCTTCGTGGTTAAATAATTCGATATTCTTCCAATGGGAAGGGGCTAAACTATTTATTTCATCAATTTTAGTAGTAAGTGTGGATATTAAACTCTCAAATTCAGCACTAACAAATTCCGTTTCGAGCTTTTGCCTAGCTTCCTCTATTTTCGTTTTAATACTAGAGGTGAGAGCTTCTTCAAAGCTATCCAAAACAAACTGTGTCATAGCATTTAACCTCGCAGCAGTTGGCTGACTTGCACTAACGAAAGTTAGTTTACTTGCATTTTATCACAACCACACGAATAGTGCATCAAAGGGCGATCGCACTTCCCGTACCTCATCCAAGACTTAAAAACAGAAAGTCCGCCTGTGCGGACTTCGTTTGTCTAGCGCCACACATCAGTCTGGCAGACTAATCACTCCAAATTCAACACACAATAAGGATAACGAGTCCTCACACAAACTACTGGCCCCACATAAAAACCCGGTTTCTGCCCACCCGCGCAGTCCTGAACGCACTCCGACAAAGAAACCGGGTTTTTTCCCAAATTTGCGAATCACCACCAAATATTGTCATAAAAACCCGGTTTCTGGCCACCCGCGCGTAAGCCCTAAATTTGCTACAATAGCCCTATAAAATATCAAAATATCAAAATATCAAAAATATGAACGAATCCCAAATACCCCAAATTCCTTGGCTGCCATTAAGCCGAGAAGCGCACAAACTATCAGTTACCGACAGATTAGCTCTAGTCAACGCGATTGTTGAGTCCATCAGACAGGAACTCAGAGCCCGCCAACCTCTGCTGGATGATTTTGTGGAACCCGTGACTAGGCTAGCAAAAACTGATACACCACCCGCCACAGGTGACGAAGTTAAAATTAGATTACGCCCCGATCGCCAAGGTGCAGCCAAGCGACTCAGAGGGCTCGCAAAAACTGATATGCCACCGCCAACAGATGCAGAAGTTGCACTCATGTTAGAAGAACGTTTGGTGGAGAAATACCTAAAATTAAGGTATTAATAGACACCAACATTATCCTCGATAGTTTGCTAGAACGAGAACCGTTTGTAGAGGATGCTGATGCTTTATTTGAGGCGATCGAAAATGAGCAAATTGAGGGATATGTAACGGCAACAACCTTAACAAATATTTTCTATATTGTCAGAAGGCAAACTCGCAGCCTCGATCTCGCTAGGCAAGCTATTGCTGAAACACTAGCATTAATGAAAGTATCTGCCGTCGATCGCCACGTTTTGGAAATAGCATTTGCATCTAATTTAACCGATTTTGAAGATGCCGTGCAGTTAGCTTGTGCGCTGTCAGATAACTTGGAGGCGATTGTAACCCGCGATGCAGGAGATTTCGCTGGTGCCACCTTACCAATTCTATCACCTAAAGAGTTATTAAAACGTTTGGAATAAGATTAATCTCACATCTTGCACCATTGTTAAGAACGGGCAAGATGCCCGTTCCACAATAAAATTGAGTTGTGTGGAACGGGCATCTTGCCCGTTCCTAAACAGGTAGTTGATAATGGTGCAAGATATCAGATTAATAGGACTTACGCACTCCGACAAAGAAACCAGGTTTTTTACCGAATGTGTGGGTCACAACCAAGTATTCTCATAAAAACCCGGTTTCTGGGCCCCATGCGTAAGCCCTAAAAAGGACTTAACCTTGCAGCTTACCGCCCAGATTTTCTCGGCGATGTACCCTCAGCCCGCTTCCGACGGATCAGCACGCTCATCACCTGCTTCGGATTAGCCGCACGCTGTAGGGGACTCCAATCGCCCACTTCTGCAAATCCCAGCCGGTACAAAGTGAGTATGGTTTCCCGGACACCTTTGGGCGAACCGACAACCGTTAACAGCACAACTTCCTGTTCGCATACTGCTGCTGAGTCGTCATTTGTGCGCTCAAATTTGTTGTCGTCAGGCACGAATTCCTGTGACATAATATGTTCTCCTGGTTTTGGGTTTTCTAGAAAAACCCAAAAACCCAGCCGCCCCGCATTTCAACACATAGCAGGGCGGCTACAGAGGATGTTAAGATACTCCGTTAGCCTCCAGACTGCTAGTCCCAGTTTGGCGGTTAGCTGTCCATTGCTGTTCGCGCAGCTTTGGGCAGTGCAACTAGATTTTTGGGCGACGCGGGCTGCCTCCTCTACAAGCAAGCAACCTCTCACTTCAAAGCGTAGCCGCAGAGGGGGGCCGCCGTCAACCGATTTTAGATTTTAGATTTTGGATCTTAGATTTTGGATTTACTCGTTACCAGCGTCAGCGGCTGGAAACCAGTTAGTTGGGCCGAAATGCTAAATTAAAAGTAATGTTGCTTTAGTACAACCATGTCCAAACGACTCACCATTGCCCAAGCACAGCAGCAGCTTCCAAACCTACCCCAAGAACTTATCAATGAGCCTATCATCATCACTCAAGATGGCGTTCCCGTTATGGCTGCAATGAGCTACACGCATTTGACTGAACTGTTAGAAACCTTAGATATTCTCACCGATACAGAATTCGTTACCAAATTGCGTCAAAGCATCACCCAAGCACGCCAAGGCGAAACTATTTCCTGGGAAAATGCCAAAGCAAAATTGGGACTATGAATCACGAAGAAAATGCGATCGAATATGAGATCCAGCTTACGCCACTGGCACTGGAAATGTTGGAGGCAGTCAAAGATCGACGAGAACAGGAAAAATTGCGCGATCGCATCGATCAACTAAAAGTTGAACCACAAAAGCAAGGCAAAGCCCTTGTAGATAACCTATCAGGATTTCGCAGCATCCGAGCTGTTGGACAGCGCTATCGTATAGTTTATCAAGTCGAACAAGATCGAGTTCTAGTTGTTGTCGTGGGACTAGGGAGACGTAAAGATGGTGACAAAAAAGACATTTACACCATCTTAGAAAAACTGTTAGAGCCGTGATTGTAACTTCTTATATCCGGCCTATTTAAGCCGAATAAATATCATTTGTATGGACACAACAGTGTTGTGTCCTTTGCCTGCGGTAATCTCACTCCTCGCTAACAGCCAAACCAGATACCACAGGGGCGATCGCATTTAACTTCAACACAGGATGCTCACCTTCCACCTGGCGGCAATTCCACTCATTTCTAAACAGCAAAACCGGCCTTCCCCAAGTATCTTTCACCGTCACCGTATTAAACAGCCGCCCAACTTTTTCCAGCGCCTCCCAACCGCCGTCCACCCAACGAGCTACACTGTAAGGCAACATATCGATCGTAGTTTCCACATTATATTCCGACTGCATTCTGAACTGCACCACCTCAAATTGCAACTGTCCGACAGCCGCCAAAATCGGTTCGCGTTTCGACTCATCAACCGAATACATAATTTGCACTGCGCCTTCTTCCTGCAACTCCGAAACGCCTTTGCGGAACTGCTTAAACTTAGAAGGATTGGGATTTCTCAAAAAAGCAAAAAGTTCTGGAGAAAAACAGGGAATCCCTTCATATTCCAGTTTTTGACCGGTGTAAATAGTATCGCCGATCGCAAATACCCCCGGATTGTTCAAACCGATCACATCGCCCGGATACGCAACCTCGATCGACTCGCGATCCTGAGCAAATAACTTTTGAGGTCTTGACAAACGCACCGTTTTACCACTGCGAGCGTGAGTCACGTTCATGTCCTTTTCAAATTTGCCCGTACAAACCCGAATAAACGCGACCCGATCGCGATGTCGAGGGTCCATATTCGCTTGCAATTTGAACACAAACCCGGTAAAGTCCTCATAAGTTGGCGGCAAGTCTCCGGCGGTACTCTTGCGGGCGATCGGCTTCATAGCGTAATCTAAAAACGCATCTAAAAACAGTTCGACCCCAAAATTACTCATCGCGCTGCCAAAGAAAACAGGCGTCATTTTTCCCGCCCGAACCAAGTCTAAATCGAGTTCAGTTCCCAACTCATCCAACAGTTCCAACTCTTCTTTGAGCTGATAGTAAAGGTCTTGTTCCAACAAATCCTCAATGCGCGGATCGCCCAATTCGATCACGGTATCAACAGCAGCGCGAGAACCGTGTTTAGTCCGCTCGAATAAGTGAATTTTGCGCCCTCTGCGATCGAAAACGCCTTTAAAGCGATCGCCCGTACCTATCGGCCAATTTACCGGATAAGTCTGCAACCCCAATTCCTTCTCAATTTCGTCCAACAAATCCAAAGGATCTCTGCTAGGGCGATCGAGCTTATTAAAGAAAGTAAAAATAGGCAGACTTCGCAGCTTACAAACTTCAAATAACTTCCGAGTTTGCGGTTCCAAACCCTTAGCAGCATCCTCCAGCATCACCGCATTGTCAGCCGCCGCCAGAGTGCGATAAGTATCTTCGCTAAAATCTTGGTGTCCGGGAGTATCGAGCAGATTAATGTGATAATTTTGATATTCAAACTGCAAAACAGTAGAAGTAATCGAAATTCCCCGCTGCTGTTCCATCGCCATCCAGTCAGAGGTAGCGTGTCGCTGAGCCCGCCGCGCTTTCACAGAACCTGCTTCGTGAATTGCACCTCCGTACAGCAGCAGCTTTTCTGTCAAAGTAGTTTTACCCGCGTCAGGGTGCGAGATAATAGCAAAGTTGCGCCGGCGCTCAACAGCAGTTAGCAGTTCAGTTTCGAGTTCTGTTGTCATCACAAATTAGGTAGGGGAATCATCACCCGATCGCCATTATAGCCTGTGCTACAGTTGCTATTAAAGGTAAAATTATCACTAAAGTCAAGGAAGAAAAGTAATATGTACGACTCGGACAAGCGGAAGCTGCTATCACTGGTGTGCCACGGGGCGATTTTTTTCAGCACGTTACTGTTCTCGATCGGAGCGCCGATCGCTGTATTGTTAGTATCAGATGACCCCGTTGTCAAAGACAATGCCACAGAAGCGATCAATTTTCACCTTAATGTATGGGTATACAGCGCTGTAATTGTGGCGTTAACTGTCGTCACTTTCGGTCTTGCCGGCTTTATCCTAGTGCCCCTAGGTTATCTGCTGCACTGGGGACTGACAATAATGGCTATCCTCCACGTTTTGCAAAATCCTAACCAACCTTACCGCTACCCTTTTATTTTCCGAATAGTTTAGACAGAAAATCGCGCTTCACCATCGATTTCAACAACCCGATTTCTTTAAGCAGAAACCGGGTTTTTAATTGTTTTCTAACTCACATTAAAACTTCAAAAATTAGAGTCCAATCAACTATTAATTATGGTATCTTCGCCCTGTTGCAGCGCTGTTGTGAACGCTAAGTTGATCTTCCATTGATGTCGGTTCCCACACTATGCTACCGCCTTTGGGTTATTTCGCAGAGTTAAGGCGGATGTTCGATCGCTCGGAACCATCATTTTTGCTTTAGCTGTGCTATTTTTGCATCGGGCGATCGTTGTCTTGAAATTTTCCATCAATTCTATCTCTACTAGGCGTATTAAAACTTAATACAATATTTTTCCAATAAAAATCCCGCTCTTGTGGAACGGGAAAGCCATCAGGGTGCATCTATATATATGTCACTATAACTCATAGGGGGTATAACCCCTCGTAGCTTTATCGAATCTTTACAATCAGCAAATCTTTGTAAAGATTGAGGTTTTTATTTGACTGATCAGCCGTTTTATGAAATTAAAATTGAAAATGCTGACATTTATAAAATCAAGTGAGTTTCCTCTGAATAATCAAAATTTTAAGCTCCCTTACCATGCTGCGGCAAATGGTGGAGCAAATACCATAAGACGGCTAGATTTGCGATAAATACTGCTAACTTAAGTACCGTGACCCCGTGAACTAATTCATATATTTCAGGGGGTATACTGATGCTTACCAGCACTAAAACTAAGATTGTTGCCCAGTCTTTTTCGTACCACAAACCAACGGCTTCAACAGCAGTTAATACTGCATAAAGTGCAGCAGCAAGTCCGCTAATCAGTAAGTTTTTAGGCTTAATAATTAGAAATTTATCTAAGATAAATTCAATAATTTTTAGTTTGCTTTCTAACAAATAAGATTGCGAAAAATCTTCTAAGAGTTGATGATTTTTTAATGCAAAAAACAAAGCAATCGAAGTTACTGTCAAGAGGGAAGCTACAAAGGTTTTGTAAAGGACAATTGCGATTAAAGCAGGAGCGTGATGTTTTTTCACCTTAATTCTAGAAATATCAATAATGTGCGATCGCCTGGTTAGCCTGTTTAGGACTTAAAACTAAAAATTCAGTAGAGTGCGTCAGCAATTAGCTAATCTATTCTATAAAAAATAACGCGCTGCTGACGCACCTTACTAAACTTGAGGATAACGTTGTGCTAAGAAAGAGAGAGCCGTAGCCCGATCGCCCAAATCGCCATCCAACTTCGCCGCCAGCAAATCATCCAACATTCGTTTAAACCCAGGCCCTGGCTTATAACCCAAAGCCTTCAAATCGTTGCCATTTAAAGGCGGCTCAACGTTCGCCCACCTGGTGAGATATTCCCAAATTTGGCGGCGTGCACTTCGCGGACTTTGTAGGGCGATCGCAATTAACACCGGCAACTCATAATTTCTCAACAGCAGCACCAATTGACTCGGCAAGTCGCACTTAGGCAAATTCTCTGCTAACTGCTTCTTTCCGGCTTCCAACACTTCCAGCCGCTTAATGCTGTCAGCAGGTAACTGAAGATTTGCAGCCACCTTGCCGCGATATTCCGGTGCTAAATAAGCGATTAAAACTTCCAGCCGCATCTGCCAATCAGGAATATTGATAATGGGGAATGGGGAATTGGGCATCGGGGATTGGGCATCGGGAATTGGGAATTGGGAATTGGGGATAGTTTGTTCCTTCTTCCCTCTTCCTTCTTCCTTTTCCCCTCTTCCCTTCTCCTTCTTCCTTCTATCCTTTACATCCGTTAAATCCGTTACAGAATCCGTTGCCGAACTTCCTTCTTCCTTCTTCCTTCTTCCTTCTTCCTTCTTCCTTCTTCTTCCATCCAAACACCGATCGAGCAAACGCAGTTGCCGCCACAACTCCCGATCCAACTCCAAACTAGGATGAATGCAGCGCAAAGCCTGCAAATCTCCCAGCATTTGCAAAGCAACTTTCCAGTAAGGAGCTTGCAAAATGTATTTCAATTCGCTTTTGAGCCGAGTTTCCAAAGCCGGAGCTCGGCCATTTTCCCCCTGAATTCGGTAATATATCCCGCTGGCCAAAGCGTTGCGGATGTATCCTTCCGTCTGCGGCTCAATTTCAAACCCCAACCGCACCGCAAACCGCACAGCACGATAAATTCGCGTCGGATCTTCGATAAAACTATTGGCGTGCAAAACTCGAATTTGCTTCGATTCCAAGTCCAGCAAACCGCAAAAAAAATCTAACAATTCGCCACTGCGAGGAATACCCAACCGCACAGCCAGCGCATTAATTGTAAAATCCCTGCGGTACAAATCTTGGCGAATTGAACTCGCTTCAACTTCAGGATTTGCAGCCGGATAAGGGTAAAATTCAGTGCGAGCCGTAGCGATATCCACCCACAGCGAGCCGAAAGCAGAGTCTTTGTGCCACAACAGCGCGGCGGTTTGAAATTGACCGTGAACGTCCAAACGCGCTTCGGGGTAAAGTTTTTGCAGCGAGGAAGCTAACTCGACACCAGCACCGGAATCGTCGGAACCGCACTTTCCATCCACAACCAAATCAATATCAGTGAGCGCCAGTGTATCATCCGTCGCTAAGAGTAAATCCCGGACTGCTCCACCCACAATATAAAGTTGCCAGCCACGGTTTTGGGCAATATTGGCGGCGATCGACAATAATTGCCATAATTCGGGACTGATGCGCGATCGCAACAACTGCTCAACCGATTCGGGCACAGCACAATAAGACAATTCTGCACTACTTCCCCTGTCTCGCGCTTTTTGCTGGTGCAATTCCCGCAACACGTCTGTGCGGGTAACAATTCCTACAAGTTGACCGTTTGCCAATACTGGCAAGCGCCCGATATCGTATGTCACCATTAAAGATTCAATTTCCGGCAGCAAGGTATCTGGGGCGATCGTTTTTAGCTGCGGAGTCATGTAACCCTTCACCGGGGCGTGACTGAAACCGTGGTGCAGGGCAATGTCAATGTCGCGCCGCGAGATAATGCCGGCAAGTCGATCGCCCGCATCGACCACAGAAAGCCCCGAATGTCCGTAACGTAGGAGGATACGGTGAGCTTCCCCCACCGATGTTTCCGGACGAATACTCCGCACTGGAGACGACATTAACTCGCGCGCTGTCGGAGGGTGGGGAATTTGAGCTTTGAGTTCGTCAGCCAACAGATTTAAAGTCAGCAGGGCGTCAACATCACGGGTGGCGAGGGAAGCGGCGCGGGCGTGGCCTCCCCCGCCGAAGGGTTTGAACAATTCGCTGAGGTTGGTTCCTTCGATGCGCGATCGACCGATAATAGTTAATCGATTGGAAACTGGCGATTCGGGATCGATGTTGCGGTTGTTTTCGTTTTCGCCAAATTTATAAACATTACCTAAAAGCAGAGCATCGGTTTCAGTTAAATCGAGCAAGCGAGAAGCCAGCGAAGAAAGTCCCGGAACATAAGCTTCAGTAGATAGCAGCACCCAGGCTATGCTGTAACCGTGCAAAGTTTCCGATCGCAAATTATTGAGCGCTTCTCTCAGCAAATCTTGCAATTGAGGAGACAAACCGGGTTCTACATATTCAGCGATTACCCCCAAACTCGCTCCTTGTTCCATCAACCACCCCAAAGCTATGGCATCTCGCGCAGTTGCGCCCTCAAAGGTGAGGGAACCTGTATCGACGTGGATGCCCAGGGCCATGACTGTTGCTTCCGAAGGCAGAAGGCGGGATGGTGTGTCGCTGTTTTCTGCTTGATTTTTGAGCTTTTCGACAATTAATGTAGTGGTGGCTCCGACTGCTTCGATTTGGGTAACAGTGGCCCGGATGTCTAAATGCGCCTCTAGGTGATGGTCGAAAACCTCAATTTCGCTCAGGTGTGGTAAATCAAGCCACTCGGCGGCTTTTCCCAAGCGATCGCGCCCAGAGGCATCAACTATACTAATCGATCGAATTTGTTGCGGATTGACCGATCGGCGTTCAATCAGTGGGTACTCGTCGCGGTGTAGCGCCAAAAAGTCCCGCACCGTCGGATGACACCCGCCCGTCAATACGATCCTGCTACCGGGGCGCAGCACGCAAAGTCCCACCGCCGCCCCCAAGGCGTCAAAATCTGCTGTTGTGTGGCACAAAACTAAGTCCATAGCCGAAAATCCCGCATCTCTAACTCAAACAGTAGCAATTTCTCGCCCTCTGAAACCGGATGTGTCGATCGGGCTTTAAGTTAACCTTTCCAGTTTTCTGTCGTGTAGCGAACAATGATAAAATTGATCGAAATCTCACAAGCCGCTGACGCCTGTTCGCGCAACGCCCGAATTTGCACGGGTTCTTTCCTATCAATCAACCGACAATTTCTCGATCGACTATCGGGAAACTGTCAAAAACTAGAATTTGGAAGATTTTTTCCGGTTCTGGGAAACTATTTCCGATCAACGCACGGTTATATCGAAAGGAGAAAAGATGTTATCAATTCTGTTTCAAGTGGTTTTACTGGGTCTGGTACTGCTGTCTTTTGTGATGGTCGTTGGCGTGCCAGTTGCTTATGCCTCTCCCCAAAACTGGAATCAGTCTAAATCCCTGATTTATGTCGGGTCGGGTCTCTGGTTTTTGCTGGTTATTGCAGTGGGTGTATTGAACTTTTTAGTCGTTTAATTTCACCCAAGTCTATCGAATAAAGAAGGTAAAAGATAGAAGGATGAAGGCATTCACCAGCGATTGAAAGGCATTCGGCAGAAGCTAGCAATTTTCCAGACCGCGCGATTCTGTATGTTTTTGCACTTGAGATTCAGATGAGATGCTGCTGCTTTCTGACTTTTGCCTTCTCACAAACAAAACTCTAAAACCTAAAAGCTAAAATCTAAACTAGAGCACTATGACTGTTTTCGAGGGAACTTTTACTCACACCGAATCTTTGCGATTTGCTATTGTCATCGGTCGTTTTAACGATTTGGTGGTTAACAAACTTTTGGAGGGATGTCAAGATTGTTTGAAACGCCACGGGGTTGATATTAATCCTCATGGCTCTCAGGTGGACTTTTTTTGGGTACCGGGAAGTTTTGAGATTCCTTTGGTGGCGCGCCAAGCTGCTCTTTCTCACCGCTACGATGCGGTAATTTGTCTGGGTGCGGTAATTCGGGGCCAAACTCCTCATTTTGATTTTGTGGCTGGTGAGGTTGCTAAGGGAATTGCTGCGGCTGCTTTTCAGACAGGGGTGCCGGTGATTTTTGGGGTGGTGACGACTGACACGATGCAGCAAGCTTTGGAAAGGGCTGGAATTAAAAGCAATTTGGGCTGGAATTATGCGATGAGTGCTTTGGAAATGGGTACTTTGATGCGCCAAGTTAAGGGTTTGGGAACACACTCTTACGGTCAATTAGCTAGCGGCTCTGCTGCTCAAGTGCTTTCGGGCGAAGCAAATCTGGCGATCGCCCCCGATGTATCATCGGATCAAATCCCCTCGTAAGTTCGGCTAGCAGTATTTTTAAGCTCAAAAAACATCAAGATTTGCATCGGGAAAAATCTTAAGACTCTTGTGGGGTGGTGATTATGCCCGCCCCCAAGGTAAAAATTCCACTTTGGGTCGATCGACAAATTAGACCAATATCTTGCCAATTGGAAATGGGTACTTTGATGCGTCAAGTTCATGCTTTGGGCGGAAATTATGACGCTCCATTACCTGCGTCTGCTGCTGTTCAAGTGCTGTCGGGCGATCGGGCTTGATTTATGTTCCCAGGAAAATTTCGTAATCTAAAATCCGGGTTCATTATTCCCTTTATTAACTAGGCATTAATCGGCTGATGGGATATTTAATTTGGTTGATAATCAACTGGAAATACGCAGCGAACCGGATCAAAAAAGATAAAGTGATTTCAACGATCGATCGCAACGAGTCGTTTTAATAGATGAGGCTGCTGTAATTTCGGGTTTTCCCGATTTGTCTCTGGATAATATGATATTAAAAAAAAATATCAAATTTTACTGAATCTGGTTGCATAAAGATGAGAAATTCGTTATGTTGAATTTTGTGTAAGCCTTGAGGCGGTCTCAAATCAATCCTCAAAAAGCTTTAAGTATAAATACTCGCTAAGCAGTATTTAACCTAGTCTTAACAAACAACTCTGAAAGTAAATTTTTAGGTGGATTGTTAAGTTCATATTAAATGACAAGTTGTCAAGTTAATGCCTAGGAAGTTTGCCAGCAAAAGGATGGAGAGTTTTGAAGATCGCCCAGATACTTACAGTTACTGATCAACATGAAAGTGCAAAAATCTTATGGGTGACATTCAAGCTACGTTTACATCTACCGATAGAGCTTTTCAAATTGAGGGGTACGAAAAAATAGATTTCAGCTTGCTCTACGTAGATGGTGCTTTCAAGCTGGAGAATCCTGAGATTGCGGATAGTTACCGCCAATTTGGTCGCTGTTTAATGGTTGTAGATGAAACAGTCTATGGTCTTTATGGTCCACAGATGCAGGATTATTTCAAGCATCACGAGATAGATTTAACAGTCTTTCCAGTTAATATCAAGGAACCTGATAAGACATTAAAAACTTTTGAAAGCATCATAGATGCCTTCGTTGATTTCGGACTCGTGCGGAAGGAGCCTGTTTTGGTAGTAGGTGGTGGATTGACGACAGACGTAGCTGGTTTTGCCTGCTCATCCTATCGCCGTCGGACTAACTACATTCGCGTACCGACAACCTTAATTGGGCTAATTGATGCCAGTGTGGCAATCAAAGTAGCTGTGAACCACGGTAAGCTGAAAAACCGCCTCGGCGCTTACCACGCTTCGCAGAAAGTAATTTTAGATTTCTCCTTTCTGAAAACTCTGCCGATCGACCAAATACGAAACGGAATGGCAGAGTTAATTAAGATCGCCGTAGTAGGCAACAAAGAAATCTTCGAGTTGTTAGAAAACTACGGCGAAGCATTGCTGCACAGCCATTTTGGTTATTTAGACGGCACATCTGAACTGCGGGAAGTGGCCCATCGCTTAACCTACAATGCGATTCAGTCGATGCTGGCCTTAGAAGTACCAAACCTCCACGAGCTAGATTTGGATCGAGTGATAGCTTATGGTCACACTTGGAGTCCGACGCTGGAACTAACACCGGAAATTCCAATGTTCCACGGCCATAGTGTCGCTATCGATATGGCTTTTTCGGCGACTATTGCCCAACTGCGGGGGTACATTTCGATCGCCGCTCGCGATCGCATCTTAAGATTAATGAGCCGCCTCGGACTAGCAATTGATAGCCCTTATCTGACATCAGAACTGCTCTGGAAAGCGACAACATCGATCAGTCGTACCCGTGATGGCCTTCAACGCGCTGCAGCTCCATGCCCCATTGGTGACTGCTTTTTCATGAACGATTTGACTCGAACAGAGTTGGATGAAGCCCTAGCCGTGCATCGAGAAATCTGTCATGGCTACCCGCGTCATGGTGATGGCGAGGATATGTATGTGGTATTGCAGAAAGTTGGAACTCGTTCCACAGCCGGGGTATGACCATGAGACCCGTTACCCCAGTCGGGATTTTAGCGGCTAAACTCGAAAGTCTCGCCTCGCAAGTAGAAAAAATCGATAATCTCGATCGAGCTTTCAAGGCCCAATTACAACAAGCCTACGAACTAGCCAATGGTCTCGATCAGTACCTGAATCTTTGTACCACGCCGGAATCTCCCGCCTTAGCCACGTTAGTAAAGCGCACCCAATCAGAAGATTGGAGTAAGCGATTCTCTGACGGCGAGACAGTGCGCCACTTGGAACAGGAAATGCTATCGGGTCATGTGGAAGGCCAAATGCTGAAATTTCTCGTCCATCTCACCAAAGCACAGCGCGTACTGGAAATAGGGATGTTTACCGGGTACTCAGCACTAGCAATGGCGGAAGCACTGCCGGTGGATGGAGTGGTGGTAGCCTGCGAAGTAGATGCTTATGTAGCTGAATTTGCCCAGAAGTGTTTTCACGAATCAACTGCCGGTCACAAAATCTCAGTCAAGGTGGCACCGGCTCTAGAAACCATGAAACAATTGGCCCAAGACGGGGAAGTCTTCGATTTGGTGTTTATCGATGCTGATAAAGCTGGATACATAGACTATCTCGATTTACTCCTAACTACCGGGCTGTTGGCTCCCAATGGCTTGATCTGTGCAGACAATACTCTGATGCAGGGACAGCCATATTTGTCGGGTACTGCTACTGATAACGGAGTTGCGATCGCCAAATTCAACCAGGCTCTAGTTGACGATCCGCGCGTAGAGCAAGTGTTACTGCCGCTGAGAGATGGATTGACCTTAATTCGGCGCGTTTAGTAGAACAAAACTTACTCATCAAAACCAAAGAAACCGGGTTTTTTGCCCTATTGGGCGGGCTGTAACGAAGTCCGATAGTCAAAAAACCCGGTTTCTAAGGGATGAGAATTAAATAAAATCCACTTTTCATGACTGTTGTGGGATGGGCGTCCCGCCCGTCCTTTCTGGGCGGGCGGGACGCCCATCCCACAAGAAAAAAGGGAAATTATTTAATTGACGATCCTAACCACCCGTGCGTAATATCAAATCCGCGCTTCATCCGCATGATTGATCTGTCTCTTCTGGAGACACGGCGCCAACAGCGTCATCTGCGGTTTAATCATTCAAAAACCACCGCTAATTAGAGTACCTACTTAGTAAAAAATTATGATCGAAACAGTTTCAGTTGCAGCGATGCCATCTGAACAGAAAACAAACACTGGGAATAGGCGCTTCCCGACAGCAGTTAAAACTATAGCAACCTTAATTTTGCTGCTATTAGTAATGCCCCTGAATATTGCTTTAACTGCGATCGCCCTACTGAGATCCATCATCATCAAACCGTTTCAGTCTCGAACGATCGCCGACTCTCCCCAAACGATTTTGATTAGCGGCGGCAAGATGACCAAAGCATTACAGCTAGCCCGATCGTTCCATAATGCCGGTCATCGGGTAATTTTGGTAGAAACCGAGAAATACTGGCTGACAGGTCATCGTTACTCTTGGGCGGTCGATCGCTTTTACACAGTACCAAATCCGCAGACAGAGGAATATCCCCAAGCACTCTTAAAAATTGTCCAACAAGAGAAAGTTAATGTTTACGTTCCCGTTTGTAGTCCAGTCGCCAGTTACTACGATGCCGAAGTCAAAAGGGTACTTTCTGGACACTGTACGGTAATGCACGTCGATGTCGAAACTCTGCAACGATTGGATGATAAATATGATTTTGCAAAAGCCGCGGCAGCATTGGGGCTGCGAGTTCCGAATTCCTACCGAATTACTAATCCCCAGCAAGTAATCGATTTTGATTTTAGTGATGCACAGCGTCCATATATTATCAAAAGTATTCCCTACGATTCTGTCCGCAGGTTAAACTTAACTAAATTACCCTGCGAAACCCCAGCAGAAACAGCCACTTTTGTCAACTCATTACCAATTTCCGAGAGTAAACCTTGGATTATGCAAGAGTATATTCCAGGGCAAGAATTCTGCACTCACAGTACAATTCGTGATGGTCATCTTCAGTTGCATTGTTGCTGTGAATCGTCGGCGTTTCAGGTGAATTACCAGAATGTCGATCGCCCGGATATCGAAAATTGGATTCGTCAGTTTGCCAAGAGTCTCAATCTGACTGGACAAGTTTCCTTTGATTTCATTCAGGCGGCGGATGATGGAGAGATTTACGCGATCGAATGCAACCCCCGCACCCATTCAGCCATCACGATGTTTTACAACCATCCTGATGTGGCAAAAGCTTATTTGGAACTCGACCCTTTACCACAGACTGTGCAGCCTTTGGCATCTAGTCGCCCGACTTACTGGATTTACCATGAAATTTGGCGGTTGGTGACTCATTTGCGATCGCCAAAGCTAGTTTATGAGCGGTTACAAATTATCGCCCAAGGCAAAGATGCCATCTTCGAGTGGGACGATCCGCTGCCGTTTTTGATGGTGCATCATTGGCAAATTCCCTTGTTGTTATGGGGGAATTTACAGAATCCGAAAGAGTGGATTCGGATTGATTTTAATATTGGCAAGCTTGTGGAAATAGGGGGAGATTGAGTATGTCTGTATTACGGGTTTTGCATTTAGTCGGCTCGGCAGTTAGCGATTTTTATTGTAATTTATCGCGCCTTTATGCAGAAGATTGTC
Source organism: Microcoleus sp. BR0-C5 (assembly GCF_036705045.1). Taxonomy (NCBI): domain Bacteria; kingdom Bacillati; phylum Cyanobacteriota; class Cyanophyceae; order Oscillatoriales; family Microcoleaceae; genus Microcoleus; species Microcoleus sp. BR0-C5. The sequence continues at coordinate 1,513 of NZ_JAUBTR010000083.1, read as the reverse complement.
TGAAAAATACGGCTAATTCAGCACTCTATGAATTTCATATTGCCTATATTTCTCCCGATCGCCAATGGCGTTTTCCTACCTCTCTCGATCCGAGTGCGATCGCGGCCGCTAATCCCATGTCTTTAGCGGGCGCTGTGCAGGTGCTGACACAGCTAAATATTGACGTAATGGTACCGCAGATGTTTTGCATCCCCGGCATGACTCAATACCGTAGCTTGTTCGATATGCTGAGTATTCCTTATGTGGGTAATCCGGCAGAGTTGATGGCGCTGGCTGCTGACAAAGCCAAGACTAGGGCAGTAGTAGCTGCCGCTGGGGTAAGTGTACCGTTGGGAGAAGTTGTCCGCGCGGGCGATCGACTTTCGATTGATTTTCCGGTGGTGCTCAAGCCACTGAATGCGGATAATTCTCTGGGAGTTGCCTTAGTTAAAAATGCTGCTGACTATGATGCGGCTTTGCAGACAGCATTGACTCATTCCGAGGAAGTGCTAGTAGAAAAATTCATTGAATTGGGTAGAGAAGTTCGCTGTGGGATTATTGTCCAAGCTGGCGAGCTAGTCTGTTTGCCGCTGGAAGAGTATGCTCTAGATGCTGATACCAAGCCGATTCGGAGTTATGCCGATAAGCTCAAACAAAATGACGATGGCAACTTGAGCTTGACTTCTAAGGATAGTACCAAGTCGTGGATAGTTGACAAGAGCGATCCGATTACGGAGAGAGTTTGGGCACAGGCTAGAAAATGCCACATCGCTTTGGGCTGTCGCGACTACAGTTTATTTGATTTTCGCATCGATCCCGATGGACAACCTTGGTTCTTGGAAGCGGGGCTGTACTGTTCTTTTGCCCAAAAAAGTGTGCTTGCGACGATGGCAAAAGCATCGGGAATTTCTCTGGATACTTTTTTTGAGAGTATGCTGCAAAATGCCTTACAAGGTCGATCGGGTACAACGCTGCAACAAGTAATATAAATTCGGGTGGCACGGCAATGATGGTTGAGCGCTGACAGTCTATAGCAATCCTAAATGATTTATGATATAATAGCCAGGAGCAGTATAGCCTTGATCGGATAGATGAGGTATGATGTAACTGACAAGAACTAAGTGAACAATATAGAAGCCAAAAAGGTCATGCAGCTCTAATTAAATGTCGCGCTCGCAGCAGCCGATCAAGTCACAGCAGCCGAAATTGTGTGTTTCCGAGCTAGTGATGATATTTTTATTATTTTAAAATTTTTGCCGTTTATATAACTTAACTGAGTGAATAATTCTTTTAACAGTTCGATAGGTTTTATTCTACTAACTCATAGGAAACCTCTACAAATTTACAGGCTAATAAATCAATTAAATAGAATGTTTAATTATCCTCTAATTGTGTGCCATCATGATTTTTCAAAATGTGATTTATCTGTAGATGGTCTGCCAAAAAATGTTTTATTACAATACTCCGGACAGTTTTTAAAGAGGGATGCGAGCGCAATACAGCAGAGAGGTGAAAACAGTGAGTGCAATCTGAA
>NZ_JAUBTR010000082.1:0-27564 GCF_036705045.1 Microcoleus sp. BR0-C5 | reverse complement strand
CCCAGTAATCTCTTCAGGCTTGAATTTTTAAATTTTATAACCATCAATTCTATTTAAAGACCTGCGGAATGTGGGTTGACACGGATACACGGATTAATTATTGAGCATTTGTCAATTGTCAGGAGGCAGATATTCAAGGAAAAAGAAAGAGGGAGGAAGGAAGAGGGAAATTTTAAAATCTATTGATATAGCAACCGCCAAAGCGGTTAGGGCATAAAGTGTAAATAGCCCAAATTGCCGTGCGATCGCAAAACCCATCTCCAAAGTTGTACTCTTAAATATCAATACTTCGGACAGTTTTTGATTACCAGCCGTAGAATAAGGGTTTCAAGGCTCCAAGGCGATCGAGCTACCAACGGAAAATCGAGCGTTTCAGACTACGAAATAAAAACAGTTCGGACTATTGAAATATCAGGGCTTATGAATATTACTCGCGTTTCAGTTGACTCAGCAGGCAATCAGGGCAATCGAGGGCCATTGGGCACCTTTTCCTCTGCTTCCATTTCGCCCGACGGGCGGTTTGTGGCGTTTGAATCTCCAGCATCCAACCTCGTGCCGGGGGACACTAACGCTAGCGAGGATGTGTTTGTGCGGGACACGCTAGCCAATACCACCACCCGTGTCTCTGTTGACTCAGCAGGCAATCAGACTCTCGGCGACTCCTACAGCCCCTCCATCTCAGCCGACGGGAGGTTTGTGGCATTTTGGTCTCTTGCCACAAACCTTGTGCCGGGAGACACTAACAATACAAACGACTTCTTCTTACGGGACTTGTTGACGAATACCACCACCCGCGTCTCTGTGGACTCAGCAGGCAATCAGGTGACGAACAATGCCTCCGGAGGCGGCTCCATCACCCCCGACGGGCGATTTGTGGTGTTTTTTTCTGACGCCTCCAACCTAGTGCCGGGGGACACTAACAATACAGCCGACATCTTCGTGCGAGACTTGTTGACGAATACCACCACCCGCGTCTCTGTTGACTCAGCAGGCAATCAGGCGAACAGGGAGTCCTACGGCTCCTCCCTCTCAGCCGACGGGCGGTTTGTGGCATTTTCCTCTCTTGCCACAAACCTAGTGCCGGGGGATACTAACAATACAAACGACATCTTCGTGCGGGACTTGTTGACAAATACCACCACCCGCGTCTCTACGAACTCAGCAGGCAATCAGGCGAACGGGGAGTCCTACAACCCCTCCCTCTCAGCCGACGGGCGGTTTGTGGCATTTTCCTCTTTTGCCACAAACTTCGTGCCGGGGGACACTGACAATAACATCGACATCTTCGTGCGGGACTTGTTGAGGAATACCACCACCCGCGTCTCTACGAACTCAGCAGGAAATGAGGGGAACAGTAACTCCAACAGCGCTTCCATCTCAACCGACGGGCGGTTTGTGGCGTTTCATTCTAGTGCCTCCAACCTCGTGCCGGGGGACACTAACAATAGAAGCGACATCTTCGTGCGCGACACGCTAGCCAACACCACCACCCGCGTTTCTGTTGACTCAGCAGGCAATCAGGGGAACAGCCTGTCCTTCGAGGCCTCCATCTCTGCAGATGGGGGGAGAGTAGCGTTTTCATCTGATGCCACTAACCTCGTACCGGGAGATACTAACAATAACATCGATGTTTTTGTTTCTGACATCGGCAATACTCCAGGCAATAACCCTCCTGATAACAATATCAACGGCACTCTAGGTAATGACATCCTGACTGGCACCAACGGCAACGATATCATCAACGGTTTGCGGGGTAACGATATCTTCACTGGCGGGGGTGGCAACGACTACCTGTCTGGTGGCAAAGGTTTTGACACCCTCAACGGCGGTTTGGGAAACGATATTCTCGTTGGTGGCGCGGGCAATGATGTCTTTGTTTTAGGTGCCGGATTGGGAGTTGATACAATTGTGGGTTTCGCCAACTCTCAAGATACCGTGCAATTAATCAATGGCTTGACCTTCGGACAGCTATCAATTTCGCCGGGAACTGACGGCACATTAATTACAGTAGCCAGCAGCGGTGAAGTTTTAGCTTCTTTGATAGGTGTTGCTCCCAATCTCATTGGTTCTGAAGATTTCATCTCGGTCTAGAGATAGTAAAATAGCAATCCTTGCAGGAGTCGTAAATTTTTACCCCACCCCAGCCCTCCTCGAACCCAAGGGGAGGGAGTAAGAAATTCACAAATGATGCGAGGATTGCTATATAGGGGTTCTGCGTAAGTTTTGATAATTCCCAGGTTAAAACCTGGGAATATAGCAAGCCTAAAGAACAAAGCCTTGTACAACAGTAGTTTTCAAGACTCCTTCAAAAGTGCGTTCTGTCTTGTCCACCAGCACAACTACATTGCGCCCGTTCGGAGACAAACGAACTTCTCGGATTGAATAAGAGAACACCCAATCTTGAAAATTGTTCAGCGTTCCGAGGACACGCTGCCGACCGTTATGATTAATTACAAGACGCATGGCCGCGCTTTCTCTGCCAGCAGAAGCATTTTTTTGCCGCTGTTCCAGGCGAATCTGTAAAGGCTTTGCTGTATTGACTTTGACGGCGACTGTCTCGCTTCCATTGGCTCCGGGAGTACGAGAAATAATGTTCAGTTTAGTTCCAGCTTGAGGAGGAGTTAACTTCAAATTTTGCCTGCTATTCCAACTTTTTTTAAGCAAGTCATCTTCTGCCATTTTAGTGCTTTTATTGGAGTCGGGTTCGCCATATTTAGTTTCGATACACCCATTTCTGATGCAGGAATTTGCAGCAACTTGGACAATTTGCAATTCTGCTTTGGGAATTCCCGCTCCTGTATCTCTGGAACTTTCTAGATACAAGTAGTAATTGCTGTCGGCGGAAAAACCAGACATCCGGTGTGCGGCACGCCAGGTACTTGCCAAAGCTTCAGGGGCTAGTGCGATCGCGGTACTTGCTATAATACCTAACGAAATTAAAGGTAAAATTTTCATAGCTATATTTTCCAGTTGTGAGAGTTATAGCGGCTGTTATTGATGAGTAAAACAATAACGCTTCGGGTTTAGCTATAGGACTGTGACGCTTCTCAAGTCCTCTCTCCTATTTACATGAGTGTTTCTCCATTTTCCGCAGCAGGAGACTGTGTAAGAATGTGCAGTTTTTTCAAGTGGCACTAGAAAGCATTTTTAATGTGAGAGTTGGTCTTATCTCACATCTTGCACTCTTTGTGGAACAGGCTTTTCGGCCTGTTCCACAAAGAGTGAATTTTCTTGTGGAACAGGCCGAAAAGCCTGTTCATAAAAGCTTATTGACAATGGTGCAACATCTCAGTCTTATCCAAGAGTCCAACTTTTAGGCGCGGCAGTTTGCTTTTCCTTGCGAGAGACTGCTACACAGGACGGAAATACCTATCTCAAGATAGGGGAACACCGATCCGCCCCCTCTCCGCAACTCCCTACAATGACAATTGTACGGGCGATCGAGCAATTGCCTCTACAGCAGCCATCATTTTTAATGCAGGGAATTAAAATTTATGCAACCGAATAATCCAAACCAATTTACCGAAAAAGCCTGGGAAGCCCTCGCCCGCACCCCCGAACTCGTCAAAGCAGCTCAGCAGCAGCAGCTAGAAAGCGAACACTTGATGAAAGCTTTGCTGGAACAAGAATCGGGACTCGCTAGCAGCTTATTTAACAAAGCTGGAGTTTCTGTAGCAAAATTGCGCGATCGCACTGATGAGTTTATCAGCCGCCAGCCGAAAATCTCTGGAAGCGGGGGCAACGTTTATCTCGGTCGTTCTCTCGACACTTTGCTCGATCGCGCCGAAACTTATCGCAAAGAGTACGGCGATGAATTTATTTCGATCGAGCATTTGATACTAGGTTACGTTAAGGACGATCGTTTCGGAAAAAATCTACTACAAGAATTTAAACTATCTGAAGCTAAGCTCAAAGATATTATTACCCAAGTCCGGGGGAACAACAAAGTGACCGATCAAAATCCAGAAGGGAAATACGAAGCGCTGGAAAAATACGGCCGAGATTTGACAGAAGCTGCGCGTCAAGGCAAACTCGATCCGGTAATCGGACGGGATGACGAAATCCGTCGCACGATTCAAATTTTGAGCCGTCGCACCAAAAATAACCCGGTATTGATTGGGGAACCGGGAGTCGGAAAAACTGCGATCGCCGAAGGACTCGCCCAGCGAATTATCACCGGAGATGTCCCCCAATCTCTCAAAGACCGACAATTAATTAGCCTAGATATGGGCGCTTTAATTGCCGGGGCTAAATTCCGGGGAGAATTTGAAGAACGCTTGAAAGCGGTACTCAAAGAAGTGACCGACAGCAACGGCAAAGTCATCTTATTTATCGATGAAATTCATACTGTTGTCGGTGCTGGCGCAACTCAAGGATCGATGGATGCCGGCAACTTGCTAAAACCGATGTTAGCAAGGGGAGAATTGCGCTGTATCGGTGCTACAACTCTCGATGAATACCGCAAGTACCTCGAAAAAGATGCAGCCCTAGAACGCCGTTTTCAGCAAGTTTATGTTGACCAACCGACTGTTGAAGATACTGTCTCGATTTTGCGGGGCTTGAAAGAACGTTACGAAGTTCACCACGGCGTGAAAATTTCTGACAGCGCCCTAGTGGCGGCGGCTACTTTGTCTACTCGATATATTAGCGATCGCTTCCTTCCAGACAAAGCGATTGACTTAGTGGACGAAGCAGCCGCTAAACTCAAAATGGAAATTACCTCCAAGCCGGAAGAACTAGACGAAATCGACCGCAGGATTTTGCAGCTAGAAATGGAAAGACTGTCGCTGCAAAAAGAAAGTAACTCTGCTTCAATCGAACGCTTAGAAAGACTGGAAAAAGACTTAGCCAACCTCAAGGAACAGCAAAACGGTTTGAATGCTCAGTGGCAATCGGAAAAAGGTGTCATTGGCAGCATTCAAAAGATTAAAGAACAGATTGATAAGGTGAATATTGAAATTCAGCAAGCTGAATTAAAATATGACCTGAACCGCGCTGCTGAGTTGAAATATAGCAAGTTAACTGAATTGCAAAAACAACTGCAAGAAGCTGAATCTCAACTGTCAGCAACTCAAACCACAGGTAAAAGTTTGCTGCGGGAAGAAGTTACAGAAGGTGACATTGCTGAGATTATTTCCAAGTGGACGGGAATTCCGATCAGCAAGTTAGTTGAATCGGAAATGCAGAAACTTCTGCACTTGGAAGATGAACTGCACAAGCGGGTAATCGGACAGGATGAAGCGGTGACGGCTGTTGCCGATGCAATTCAGCGATCGCGCGCAGGTTTAGCCGATCCCAATCGTCCGGTTGCGAGTTTTATCTTCCTCGGCCCCACGGGTGTTGGCAAAACCGAATTAGCCAAAGCATTAGCGTCTTATCTGTTCGACACGGAAGAAGCGATCGTGCGAATTGATATGTCGGAATACATGGAAAAACACGCGGTTTCGCGGTTAATTGGTGCGCCTCCGGGATACGTCGGCTACGATGAAGGCGGACAATTAACTGAGGCTGTGCGGCGCCGTCCTTACTCGGTGATTCTATTCGATGAAATCGAGAAGGCGCACCCGGATGTATTCAACATCATGCTGCAAATTCTGGATGACGGCCGCGTTACGGATGCTCAAGGTCACACAGTAGACTTTAAGAATTCTGTGATTATTATGACCTCGAATGTCGGCTCTCAATACATCTTAGATGTGGCGGGAGATAACGAACAAATGCGGAGTCGGGTGATGGAAGCGATGCGGGGAACTTTCCGCCCGGAATTCCTGAACCGGATTGATGAGATGATTATCTTCCACGGTTTGAGTAAGACGGAACTGCGACAAATCGTGCAGTTGCAAGTCAAGCGCTTGGAAAAACGGTTAGCTGAACGCAAGATGTCTCTGAAGCTGTCGGAATCTGCGATCGACTTTTTAGCAGAAATTGGTTACGATCCGGTTTACGGTGCGCGGCCTTTGAAGCGGGGAATTCAGCGGGAGTTGGAAACGCAAATGGCGAAGGGTATTTTGCGGGGAGATTTTGCTGATGGCGATACGATTTTTGTGGATATCGAGAATGAAAGGTTGGCGTTTAAGCGGCTGCCGGCACAGTTGGTGACTGCTAAATAATCTTAGTAGGGTGGGTTGCGGCCCACCTTATTTTTTTGAGGGGTGAGCTTTTTTTAACCGCAGATGTGGGCGGATGGACGCGGATGGACGCGGATGGGATGGGGATGATGGCTTAAGGGCGATCGTTTTCTGATTCGTCCTTTTTCTGTTCTTGGCGATCTCTGACTGCTTTAGCTGCTACATGGGAGAGAAGGTTTGCGAGGGTTCTATCTTCTTCTTCGGCCCATTCGGACAAGGCTTGATGAACGTCTTCTGGCAGTGTAACTGTAACTCGCATTCGTGAAGGCATAGGTGGGCACGGTTTTACTTCAATTGTCTTAAATTTTACATTGCAAACCCTTTCAGTATCGCGCCGTCTTCAACTCGGGCGATCGCTCCGGGATTCGTCCTTTTTCTGCTCTTGCCGCTCTCTAACAGATTTTGTCAGCAGGTAAGTTGTCAAACTGCTAACGGATCTGCTTTCTTCTTCTGCCCATTCTTCCAGAGCTTTTTGAATCTCCTCTGGTAAGTATGCGGTAACTCGTCCCCGTGAAGCCATTCGTTGCACTGCAAAACATCTCAACACAGTCCATCTTACGCTGTTTTGAGTTAAGACCGATAAAAATATTTCGTTTTAAGTCAATTTATATTATTGTACGTCATTATGTGTTATCCTGGAACCAGTAAACAGTCAAAAGCCAGCCCCTTACTGTCGAAGGTTCCGGGCTGGCTCTGGCTCCAAAAATAGCAATGGAGATGAATTCTATGATGACATATAAAGACCGCTTGCACTGTTGGGCGATCGCCCGTTTGTTACCCACTCAGCAATGGATTATTGTTGCCCGCTTCCGCAGTCGTTCAGATGCAGACGGGCATTTTCAGTTTTTGCGACAAACTATACCTCAGGTTAAGTTTGAGGTTGTGTTCGATTTAAGCGGGGACAGCAACCGTTTATCGGCGTTGGGCCGCTCTGCCAATTCCCTCGCCAGCGGGTTATTGTAATTTTCCGGTTGTTTTGAGTTGATTCAATTTGGGCGATCGCACTTTTTTCGATAAGTGCGATCGCTTTTACGAAGTAAGTCCCAAATTTTCATGGTAAAATCATAGTACCGATAAGTCTATTCACTTCGCAATATCCGATTATTATTTAAGAATATGCGATCGAAACTAGAAATTACCGAGCAACACAAAAAGGTTGATGCTGCTGAAGCCGAAATCCGCGACAAGCAGCAGCTAGTTAATTACGATACCAAAGAGTATCCAGTCGAAATACTCGTTCAAAAATATATGGAAGGAAAGGATGATGATACCAATGAGTTGTTCATCCCCGACTACCAACGTGAAATGGCTTGGGATGACGCAAGGCAGTCAAAGTTTATTGAGTCTATAATTTTGGGTCTGCCAATACCTTATATTTTTGTTGCTGACATCCATGAGGACGAAAACGATGAAGCCCGTTTAGAAATAATAGATGGTACACAACGCATTCGGACTCTTACTAGATTTATCAATAACGAATTAACATTGATAGATTTAAAGAAAATACAGAGTTTAAATGGATTTAAGTTTGCTGATTTGTCCCTAGCCCGTCAGAGGCGCTTCAACCGCACTACACTTCGGATGATTCAACTAACTGAAAGTGCAAATGAGGAAGTGCGAAGAGATTTATTTGAACGCATTAATACAGGTAGTGTCGATCTAAACGAGATGGAAAAGCGCAGAGGCATACTGCCCGGCCAGTTTCTTGAACTGATTGAGGAACTATCGAAACATGACAAGTTCCGCAAATTATGCGCTTTTTCTGAGTCTGCTATTCGCAGCCGCGAACCGCAAGAATTTGTGTTACGTTTTTTTGCATTTTTAAATAACTATCAGAAGTTTAATAGTAAGATAAACATATTCCTTGATGAGTATCTGAAGCAAGTAAATGCAGATCCGAAATTTGATCGCGAAAAAATGCGGGCAGAATTCGAGTCAATGCTAAACTTTGTAGAAAAATATTTTCCTCAAGGATTTCGGCAAGGTAAAAATGGCGCTAGAACAACAACTCGGATTAAATTCGAGTCTCTGGCTGTCGGTGTTGCTCTTGCTTTGAGAAAAAACAGCAATCTTGAGCCAAAGTCAACAGAATTGCTCAATTCAGAAAATTTTAAAAAATACACACAATCTACTGCTAGCAGTTCTAAAAATAAAGTAGCTTTACGCCTTGAGTATGTCCGCGATCAACTGCTAGGCTAAAGATGAATACTGTACTCTTAGATTTCAATACACGCGCTCAAGAGGTAGATGATTACTTCATCTTTTTACATGGCTTGAGCAAAAAAAACACTAAGTTAGCTGTCGCCGATAGTGCTGGACAATATCAAATACAAAGTCTTAATCGTGATTTGGAAAAAACTCTAAAAGCCAATGGCTTGTTGTTATTGTATAACTTAGTTGAATCCACTATGCGAAATGCCATTGTAGCCATATTTGATGAGTTAAAAAATCAAGCAATCTCCTTCGATCAACTCAAACCAGAAATCAAAATGATTGTTCTTCAAAATATTAAAAACCGTTCTCCGGAGGAATTTTATCTACAAATCAATCAAATATCTACAGACATCATCATAGCTACATTTGACAGCAAAAAACTATTTTCAGGGAATGTGGATGCTAGGTTGATTAAAAAAATAGCCGAAAAATACGGTTTTTCATATCAAACAGACTTTACTAAGACAAAGAACGGGAAAAACCTTGTAGATATTAAAGAAAAAAGGAACGACTTAGCCCACGGAGATAAGTCTTTTAAGGAAGTGGGGCAAGGTAAGACTATTGAGGATCTTTTAGAGATTAAGGAGGAAGTCATAGAATACCTACGTCAAATACTGGAGAATATTAAAACTTATCTTGACAATCAAGAGTATTTGGATGTAACTACAGGTACTCCATAATTTTAGGCTAAGAAACCGGGTTTCTCTGATAATTTAGGTTGGGTGGCGAGATATCTCGGAAGAAACCCGGTTTCTGGGAATGATGTGAAGGCTACTTCCGCACCATCACAGACTTAATTACAGCATTCGGCTGATACTTATTAGTCTGATAAAATCCCCCTTTACCAGCGCCATAAACTCCCGCAAATTGTTTCCCTTCAGCCTTGGGAACAAACATAATGTTTTTAGTGGGTTGCTTGGCAAATACAACCCCTTCTCTCATTTCATTATCCACATTATAAGATAAAGTAGCTTTGCCGTAAATTGCCTCGGCTTGTTTCAGAGTCATTCCCGGTCCGACGCCCTGAACTGTTTTATAATTAGAATTTTCAGTCATCAAAAGTTCAATGACATCGGTATCTTTCAGCTTTGTACCCGCAGCGTAGATAATCCGATATTGCACTTTTCCCGATCGACTGACGGCCACTGCATCAAAGTCTACCATAAAAGGAGACTGAACCTTAAACTGCGCCGTGGAACCCAGAGCTTTTTTCAATTCTCCGAAAGTCATCCCCACCTTCGCCGCTCCAATTGTGCGATCGGAAATTGTTAAACTTGCAGAAGGTGTTTTTTGAGCAGCATTAGCGACTTCTCCCAGCACATTTGTACCCCCAAGCGCAACAGCGGAACCGGAAGTCGAAATAAAAGTGAGGTAACTGCCGATCGCCAGCAAAGCAGCTATCATTGATCCAGACAAAACTTTAACATTCAACATGACTAATTCTCCTAGATTTCAAATGCGACTCTCTACCCGCATCTTTTGGACTATCCTGGGTATCACTTTGCTAGTTTGGATTCTCAGAGGCGTTGGCCTCTTGACATTCATTCCCGGTGCTGTTATTTGGATACTGATTTTGCTTTCTTTTGTGGCGGGTATCCTCAGCACTTTACTGCGGCGGTGAGCCGGCTGTCGGCAATTAACAATAGTCATTAGTCATTAGTTATTTGTTATTTGTTATTTGTTAAATCCTTCCAGGTATATCCTGGGAATACAAATCGGTCTGCTCTGACTCCAATGCCCAATACTTCTACGCGAGCGTACAATTTCCCAATTCCAAATTACCCATTACCCCTTATTTTAGCTTGTTTGATTGCCTTTCCCACGGTCACATTTAACTGAGCGCCGATCAGCATCACCAAAGAAGAAAGCTCGAGCCACAGCAGCAACACAATAAAAGTTCCGATCGTGCCGTAAGCCCAACTAAAATTGCCCACATGCAAAACATAAAACCGAAATAAAGCTGAAAACACCGCCCATAAAATAGCGGCAAAAACAGCCCCAGACAAAATAGGAACATCTGCTTGGCGGCGACTCGGCCCGTAGCGGTAAACAAAGGCAAAGGCAAGTGATACAATTCCCAAAGAAATCGGCCACCGCCACAGCCACCAAACACCTAACAGTTGCGACTCCAAAGGGCAATTGTCGGCGAGCAGCAAGCAATTTTGGACATCTTTTAAATCGCAATTGGCGACGGACTCCAGCAGGCAACTCTGGCGTGCAATAGCTTGTACAATTAAGTCGCTGACAAATACTACTGCTGATGCTAGAATCAATAGTATAATTGTGCCGATACTCAGCCCCAGAGAAATAAGTTTGGCTTTCCAAAATGGTCGAGTTCGATCGCTCGGGATTTGATGGATGCGATCGAGTGCAGCCATCGCCCCGCTCATTACTCCAGAAAATGCCCAAAGCGAGGCAAAAAAACTCACCGAAAACAGCCCTTTACTGCGAGTTAACAAAATTTCTTTGATTAAGCCGCCAATCAAATTCCGAACGTTATCGGGTATGACTTCGCCCAAAAGACGCGCCATTTGATACAGTGTTGACTGCAAAGGTTCAAAGAGGGCGATCGCAGATAAGATAGCCAACAGCCCGGGAAACAGCGCCAGCATACAATGGTAGGCCATTTCTGCAGACAGCCCCGGCAAGCGCTGCTCTCCCGCCTTCGCGCCGACTTCCTTGAGCGTGCCCCAAGTCAAACACCGACAAAAAAGCCAAAAACCGCCAAATTTTCTTTTGAGAGCTCGAAGCAGCCTCAAAAGCGCCTTAAACAAAGCTAAAATCAGGTAGCGCAACCAGTAAAAAATGTTCATAGCGCACAGGCAATGGGGCGAAAGATGAGGTACACAAGTCGTTAATTAATTAAGCCATTATCAACTCGCAATTGCCAATTCCCAATTCCCCAATCTAAAATCTAAAATCTAAAATCTAAAATCAATATTATGGCTCAGGATGTCAGACAGTGGTTAGATGAAATCAAGCGGCTGCAACAGCAGTTAACAGAAGTTTCGCGCGATCGAGATGAGGCAGGTGAAAGTGCTGCTCAGTGGCGCCAACTCTACAATACTGAAGCCGAGCAGCGGCGGAATGATGCTAAATTAACTCAGCAAAGCATCGCTTCTCTGGAAGCACAAATACAGCAATTACAAAATTTTTCCCCCATTATGCCCGAAGGCGACGATGGTGGAGTTGCTCGCCAGCAGGAAGTCGCACAACTGCAAACAGTTGGCGAACTTAAAGCTAAGTTAGCAGAAGTTCTCGAAGAGCGCGATCGGGCGATCGAACAAGTTAAACAACTCACTCAAGCCCTCAAACAAGAAGAAGCCCGTCACGCCGAAACTAGCAAAAATTTAACTAGCGCCCTCGGAGATGCCGTTGACTTGCTCACTAAAGCACAAAATCCCGCTCCTGCAAAAACGGAGACAGTATATTCTTTAGAAATAGTACCTACTCGCACTGCAAATCCTGGCGAAACTGCTCTGGAAATCCGCCAAACTTCCTCCCAACCAGGCAAAAATCCCGCCCAGCTTCCACCTTCTAAAAATCAGTTACTTGAACTACCGCCTTTTAGCAATTAGTCAAACGATTAGAAAAAATCATGCTATAAATTATCCGATACCCCTAAATCAGCGGAGCTGGGGGATGGGGGTGAGGTTTAATTTTCAAGCAAAAACCACAGTCCGATTGCCGTAAACTAAAACACGATTTTGTAAATGATATCGCACCGCTCTTGCTAACACAACTCTTTCTAAATCTTTACCTTTGCGAACCAAATCAGACACTTCATCGCGGTGACTGACGCGCACAACATCTTGTTCGATAATCGGGCCAGCATCTAAATCTGGTGTAACATAGTGGGCTGTTGCACCGATAATTTTTACCCCTCTTTCATAAGCCCTTTCGTAGGGATTTGCACCCACAAACGCGGGTAAAAATGAATGGTGAATATTAATTACATTGGGAAATTTTATGATAAAGTCTTGACTCAAAATTTGCATATATTTAGCCAAAACTACTAAATCAATCTTATATTTATTCAGAATTTCTAACTGTTGTGCTTCTTGAATAGCTTTATTGTCTTTAGTAATGGGAATATACTCAAAGTCGATACCGTATTGTGCGGCAAGAGGCTTTAAATTTTCATGGTTGCTGATTATCAGCGGAATTTCACCTCTAATTTCTTGCGCTCGCTGTCGCCAAATCAAGTCTAATAAACAGTGATCTTGACGGCTTACCCAGATTGCGATGCGTCGAATTTTATGAGAGAAATGCAGTTGCCAATTGGCTTGTAAATCCTTGGCAATTTCACTAAAAGCAGGTGTTATCTGTTCGGTGGTTAAATCAAAATCATCTAATTGCCATTCTAGTCGGCTCAGAAATAATCCAGCGGTAAAATCTGTATGGTGATCTGCGTGGATGATATTGCCGTTGTGGGAGGCGATAAAATTGGCAAGTAAGGCGACGAGTCCTTTGCGATCGGGACAGGCAATTAACAAGGTTGCAGTAGGGCTAGTCATAAGATAATGACAAAATTGTCTCGCTGAGTTTATGGATAAAAAAGTGATATCACAGGAGTTTATTGATACTGAGATGTTGCACCATTCTCAATTAGCCTTTTATGAACAGGCTTTTCGGCCTGTTCCACAAGAAAATTTATATTTTGTGGAACAGGCCGAAAAGCCTGTTTCGATGGGCTTACGGGCGGGCTCTTCGGCCCACCCCACAAAAGATTTTAACTAAGAGTGGAACAGGCATCTTGCCTGTTTCTTATATTGGTGCAAGATGTGAATTTAAACTGATATCTTACAACAATATCAATCGAGGACTTTCGCGCGGGGTGGGGGCGGCTTTTTTAGTCTTTTGGTATCCTTGAAAGCTATTGAGTAAGCAGCCCCTTGTATCTTAAAAGAGGTAGATTGCAATTTACTGTTGGGTGGGGGCGGGTTTATTCAGATTGTTGGTAATTGTTAGATATTGTTGGTGAACCCGCCCCTTGTATGTTAAAAGAGGTAGATTGCGATTTACTGTTGGGTGGGGGCGGGTTTATTCAGATTGTTGGTACTTGTTAGATATTGTTGGTGAACCCGCCCCTACAGGTTGTTGACCGCCGGTGCAATATCTTAGTTTAAATGAATCACAGAGGACACAAAGAATACAACTGACAACTGACAACTGTCAACTAATTTCTTAAAATCCCATCGCCCCAGCTACTGCATCCAAAGTCGGAGCAATGCCACTTTTAAATTGATTGTTGCTGTGATTAATTGCGGTATCCGGGTCTTTTAAACCGTTACCAGTCAGCACACAAACCACAGTTGCTCCTGTCGGAACTTGGTCTTTTACCTTCAGCAAGCCGGCCACAGAAGCTGCACTCGCCGGTTCGCAGAAAATCCCTTCCTCGGATGCTAACAAACGGTAAGCGTCGAGAATTTCGGCGTCGGTGACTGCTGCAAAACTGCCGCGGCTGGCTTCGGAAGCTGCGATCGCCTGTTTCCAGCTAGCGGGGTTGCCGATCCGAATCGCCGTCGCCAAGGTTTCTGGGTTCGCCACTGGTTGGCCCGTTACCAACGGTGCAGCCCCGGCCGCTTGAAATCCCATCATCTGCGGCAAGCGCGAACATTTTTTGGCTTGGTGGTATTGACAAAAACCCATCCAGTATGCTGTGATGTTTCCCGCATTTCCCACGGGAATGCACAGCCAGTCGGGGGCCTCGCCTAAAGCGTCCACCACTTCAAAAGCTCCGGTTTTCTGACCTTCCAAGCGGTAAGGATTGACCGAGTTGACCAATGTCACCGGATAATTGACAGCCATTTCGCGGACAATTTCTAGGGCTCGATCGAAATTTCCCCCAATCGAAATTACTTCCGCACCGTAAAGCAAAGCTTGCGCCAGCTTGCCCAAAGCCACGTAACCTTCGGGAATCAACACGAAAGCTCGCATTCCCCCGCGTCTGGCGTAGGCGGCAGCGGAGGCCGAAGTATTGCCGGTACTGGCGCAAATTACTGCCTCGGCACCAGCTTCCTTCGCCTTGGAAATCGCCATTGTCATCCCCCGGTCTTTGAAACTACCAGTGGGGTTGAGGCCGTCGTATTTGACCAGGACGCGCACGTCTCGACCGATGAGAGAGGCGATCGCAGGTGCTGGAATCAGGGGAGTATTGCCTTCTTGGAGGGTCACTACCGGTGTGGTTTCCGTCACTGGCAGGTAGGGGCGATAAGCTTCGATCAAGCCGGGCCAGCCGTAGCGTTTCGGCTCGGCTGCGCGGGCAGCAGAGTTAACAGCAGAGTCAGTAGCAGGTAGAATCAGGGTCACGATGTCAATGGTTTTAGGCAATGGCTAAGGAATTTACACTAATTTTAGCTCGATCGGTTAATTTGATGTTTAATACGATCGGTTCAGGTTAAAGTAACTTAATGGTGTGAATGTGTAGATATGTCTACTCAATTACTAATGTCAAATAATTCATCCACTCTTTCCCGGCCTCAAATCACCGCGAGCAATCCCGAAATGGCTAGTTCTTCTACCCTATCGACCACTTTTGCCCGCAAAGTAGATTTGGTGAAGTGCCCCTACCAAGCCGATCAGCAAGTCAAGTTCCTGCACTTGCAAGCAGAAATCGAATCCTTGCTGCTGGAAGTGCAAAGCCTCAAACAGCAACGCTCGATCGCTGGCTTGCGGGATCTAGACCCCATTTCTGGCAGCAACAGCAATTAGCAGACAACAGTCGCTAATGCTAACTGTGCTGCCCCTGTGTTATAAAAACAAAGGTTTTGCTACCCGCAGTATTTTTTGCCGAAAGTGCCAGAAATTCCTAACTGCGGATAGCGATCGCTAGCTTTTGCTAAAACGCGCTTGCCTACAGCTCAACTCGTCTGCTGCTTGCTGGCAACGAGCTGATATTTTATGGCGCTTTTTTATTGCGCTAATTTGTTAAGCCATGCTCATGGCATACGGAGAATCGAAATCAATTTATGACAGCATCGATCGAAAAACCACTAAATTTGACATCCGCAAGTGACACTTCCAACCTGCGCCTGAAAGATATTCTGAAAACCCTGCCGCGGGAAGTATTCGTCAAAAACCCCCGCAAAGCTTGGACAAAAGTAATCGTCAACGTTCTTTTAGTTGCTGTCGGTTACTTGGGCTTAGCAGTATCGCCTTGGTATCTACTGCCCCTGATGTGGATTTTCACAGGCACCGGATTAACTGGTTTTTTTGTGATCGGCCACGACTGCGGGCACCGGTCATTTGCTAACCGCCGCTGGGTAAACGATTTAGTCGGACATCTCGCATTTCTGCCGTTAATTTTCCCGTTTCACGCATGGCGGCATGGCCACAATTATCACCACAAGCACACCAACAAAATTGGCGAGGATAATGCTTGGCACCCGATGACAGCAGCAGACTACGCTGGCGCGTCCAAGCCTTTACAAATAGCTTATAGTTTAATATTTGGCCCGATGTGGTGGATCGGCTCGATCGCCCACTGGGCAAAAGTACACTTTAAGTGGTGGCGCTTCAAAGGTAAACAGCAACAAGAACAAGTGCGGTTTTCAGTTTTTGTCGTTTTAATCGGTGCTGCGATCGGATTCCCGATTTTAATTGCAACCACAGGCATTTGGGGATTTGTCAAATTTTGGTTGATGCCCTGGCTGGTTTACCATTTCTGGATGAGCACTTTTACGATCGTTCACCACACAGCACCAGATATTTCTTTTAAAGAACCCGAAGAATGGAACGAAGCCCAAGCGCAACTATCGGGAACAGTTCACTGCGATTATCCCCGCTGGGTAGAGTTTCTGTGCCACGACATTAACGTCCACGTTCCCCACCACCTTTCAACTGCTATTCCCTGGTACAATTTGCGCCTCGCCCACAGCAGCTTAAAGGAAAATTGGCAAGATCATCTCTACGAAACAGAATTTTCTTGGTCTTTAATGAAGCGGATTGCCGACAACTGTCACTTGTACAATCCGGCTGGTGGCTATCAAACATTGCAGGAATTTAACGCTAAAACAAAGTAAGTTTTAAACGCGATAAATGCCAGAAAAACCCGGTTTCTCAGAAAGAACCGGGTTTTTCGATATTACAATCCGTAGCCTTTGTAAGGTGCAGAATGCCCGCCCTACTGTCAATATCACAATCCGTACCATTATTAAATCAGTCATTCCCAATCTAAAATCTAAAATCTAAAATTTAAAATCGAATGACTTTCAATCCGAATAACTGTCGCAACGAAAGCGAAGTAGAAAGCAAACTGATTGTCAGCTATCTGCTACCAAAGTTAGGCTACACGCCCGACACTTGGCACCAAGAAATAGCATTTGGGAATATTCGTCTAGACTTCCTCTCATTTGCCACCCAAGTTATCCCCATAGTTGTCGATGCAGACTCGCCGATGAGTGTAGTTATGGAGGCTAAACATCCGAAGGAAAATTTAGACCGCCACCTGCGAAAACTCAATCGCTATTTAACAAGTTTGAGCATCCGCTACGGCCTCATAACTAACGGTAAAGAAATTAGAATTTATGCAAGAATTGCCGATGATATTCAGCTAGTCTTTAAGTGTGCTGGACAAGACCTTGAAAATAGAATTGATGAAATTATCGCTTTAATTGGCAGAGATAGTTTAAATTTTATAAATAATCGCGATAATCTTCAACTGGAAGATAGTAAAATTAGTTTGGTTAGTCCTGAGTTAATTAGCGAAGTCCCAGTACAGCCCCACAATCCCGCCACCGCAGAACCTGAGCCAAGTCAAATCTCTGAACCACAACAAATACCTGAAAATTATCCAGTTAAGCCTCAAGTTAAATCAGATGTAACCGTTACCCAAAAAACTCAAAAAACTATGAAAATTATTGCAGTTTACCATAACAAAGGTGGCGTCGGCAAAACTACAACAGTAGTCAATTTAGCCGCAGCGCTGAGTAAGAAAGGTAAGAGAGTATTAGTCATAGACTTAGACAGTCAGGCAAATACAACCTTTGCGACTGGTTTAGTAAAATTTGAGGATGAAGAACAAGACGATTTGAAAGATAAGAATATTCTTCAAGTTTTGCAATCCGAAGACTTCTTTTCGATCGAAGAAGTAGCTCGCAAGTCTAATTTTTGCCATCCCGAAATAGATGTGATTCCTTCCCACATTGATTTAATGCAATATGAAACGGAACTCAATCAACTAGATTACAGCCGCATGATTTTAATTCAAAAACTAGCAGAAGTACAGGATAAATATGATATTGTACTGATCGATACACCGCCATCTTTGAATTTTTATGCTAGAGTTGCCCTAATTGCGGCCGATTATTTAATTATTCCTTCTGACTTAAAACCTTTTGCCAATCAAGGACTGATTAATGTTAAGGATTTTCTTAAAAAAGTTAATGGATTCAAAAAACAAATTGGCAAGAAACCACTAGAAGTTTTAGGTGTACTTGCTTGCAAAATCTCAACTAATGTTAAATTTCTACAGTACAGTTTGCCCAAGCGGAGGGAGGCAATTCCCAAACGCTACGGCTTTGAAATTATGGACAGCGTAATTTACGAGAGAGACGATTTAGCAAAGTGTGCAGAACAATTTCAAATCGTGGGAAATATGGAAATCGCCGATCCGATTTCAGTGCTAGACTTTAAGCCTGATTGCATCGCATCCCAAGAATTTGAAATGCTAGCCCTCGAAGTTTTGGAAAAAATAGGTAAAAACTAATGAAAAAATTATCTCCGTCACTGGTTGCAGTTAAAAAAATTACATCCGCAGTGCCCCGTTCCAATTTTACAGATGCTGATTTGGATAAATTAGCGAGACTGATTTTAGAGTCAGGAGGATTGATTAATCCGATAATTGTCCGCCGCAACGGTATGGATGCCTACGAAATAGTAGACGGAGATTTTGAATACTACGCGGCGGCGAGAGCAAAGGAAATAGAACCTCTCAAAGGCGAGACAATCGGAGCATTCATCCTGGAAGAAGAAAATGAAGAACTTCTCCTAGAACAACTTGAAATTCTCAGAAAAACCGCAATCACTGAGAATCCAAAAGTAAGTGAGGTTCCGCAACAGTCCTCCAGCTTTGAACAGCGGCTGACCAATATTGAAACTCGATTGGAAAACAGAATTAATGAATTGAAAGCCGAGTATACGCGGGAAAAACAGGCGCTGATAGAGAGGGTTAAAGATGTTGAAAGTCGGATTCCCAAACCTGTTCCGCTGTTGGAAGCACTCAACACTCAAGATAAATTCAAATTGGCTACAAATTTGAAAAATGCTGGCATAAAAGCTCAAACAATAGAACAAATCATTAAAGAGCGAGATTTGCAGCAGTTTGCATCTTTTGAAAATGTGTTGGAACGCATGAAAGGTAAAGGGTTAGGCGAGAAAACAATGATTAAGCTTATTGACAAGTGGCAAAAATATTTATAAGCTTTCAGCCATCTCAATTGCATTTTTGGGGCGCTCAAAGCCCGCCCGACAAAAGTTGAAAAACCCGATATGACTCGGCGGTTGAAACCCATCCTACACAAACTTTCGTCCCTCTCGCTTGAGACTAAAGAATAAGGGCGATATTAAAGCTGGCTTTCGTATAAATCGCAATTACGATCGCAACTCGCAACGTCAGCCCGTTAGCGAAGCCCTCGAAGAGGATCGCCCTAACCCCAAAAAAAGTAAAGATGAGTAAAGCAGTGGATCATTGGTGTCCCGCAGGCAGTTAAACTCATCACAGCCGCTTTTTTTAAGAATTGCAGTAACTTTTGCCGATCGGGCTGTCACCGCACAGCCAGCCGCACAGGTATAGCAGCAAGGCGATATCTCCCCAGATAACTGAGTTCGATCGCAGACTTGGAATACTGAGGTCAAGAAACCCTTTAACTTACCAGAGTCTGGGTAAGGTGTTTGTCTCGCACCTTACAATTAGAGTTCTTGGGTTAGTCCTGCATCGGTTAAAACGCAGGCTGTAAAGTGCAAACATACATAAATACCCAAACACCAGATTTTCATGACAAAAGGGGACTTGTAACAAGATGGATCGATCGTCCGATCAAAACCGAATAGTTGAATATTTGCGGATTAAGCCAATTAGTCACACTCAGATTTACACTTCCCAAATTGCAGTACCAGAGCCTCATCGGGGCGAAATTCCTCGCGAACGCCGCGAAGCTCTCAGGAGAAGTCTGATCGAGCAAGGCAGCAACTTGATTCCTTTAATTGTACGTCGCACTGAAGCTTATAGCAACGAAGAAGAATATGAAGTTGTCTGCGGCTCAGATTGGTGTATTGTTGCTAAAGAACTCGGCATCGAGCAAATGTGGGCGTGGATATTTGAAATGACCGACGAGGAGGTAGCTGTTGCTCAAGCAGAAATGGAACATTTAGCTCCGCAACCGACTCATAAAACGGCACAAATTGAGACTCTACTGCAACAATTTGAGCTATCATTTCAAAAAAAGGTAGATAGTCTAACAAAACAAATAGAACAATCTGTTAAAAAAAATGAAGACCTGCTAAAAAAGCACGTAAAAGCTCTAAGTGAGCAGAACTTTGAGCGTAACCAAATAGAACAGATTAAGCATTTGCTCGAACAAGTGGAAAAAGCATTTCATGAAAAGGTAGATAAAATGGCTAAAAAAATTGAACAATCGAGCAGCAACCGTCCGCCAACATCGGCTGTAATTTCTGAGGTAAATGTTGAAGCTGCTTTGAGACAGTTGGATGAACTAGAAAAATTGCTGTCAAGAAAATTAGAACTGACAGTCCAAACAATTAATCAGTTTGTTTCCGACGCCATTGAAGACGTAGAAAATGACCTGAAAAATCAAATTGAAACGCTCCGCGGCCAACTCGGAGGCGCAGCGACGCACTCAGAAACACAGCCCGATGCACCGCCGAAGAAGCAGTCAAAAACGCAGCCTAAGAAGCAGTCGAAAGCACAGCAAAAACCTCAGTTACCGCAGTTGCAGTTAGAGTTGCCGTTTCCGTCCCCGTCCCCAGAGGATGACTACGAAAGTCTTTCGCTGAGAGGGTTGAAGGCGATCGGCAAAGAGCGGAAACTGCGGGGCTACGCGCGCATGAAACGACCGGAAATTCTGCTGGCTCTCAGACAAACTGACGGTCAATAAAACGATAATTCCTAATAGTTAAAGACTAATTATTCGGTGTTCGATCGCGTTTTTGGGCAAAAAGCGCGATCGGGCTTTCAGAATAGTCCTCGGCAGAGGTATGAAAACCTTGCTAAAATAGACACACAACCTCTTACTCCTCAGCCAGCAGCCATGTCCGCAACCGCAGAATTAGCTACTACCCAAGAGATACCAGAACAAGAGATACTAGAACAAGAGATACCGGAAAACTTTATCTTTCCGCCCGGCGATTTATACAGTGACGAACCTCCGGTGGAAACAGAACTGCATCTCCGACAAATAATCCTACTCCTCAACTGTCTAGAATGGCTATGGCGAGATAGAAATGATTTCTATGCTGCTGGAAACCTCACCATTTATTACAGTCCCAAGCAACTCAAATCGAAAGACTTCCGAGGCCCAGACTTTTTTGTGGTACTCGGAACTGAACGCAAAACTCGCAAAAGCTGGGTAGTTTGGGATGAAGAGGGAAAGTACCCCAATATTATCATAGAAATCCTGTCTCCCAAAACAGCGGATATAGACAAAAACTTTAAAAAACAACTCTATCAAGATACTTTTCGCACTCACGACTACTTTTGGTTTGACCCAGAAAATTTAGAATTAGCTGGGTTTCATTTAGTTGACGGGGAATATGAAGCAATCGCACCCAACGAATTCGGGCATCTGCGGAGTCAGCAGCTCGATTTGAGTTTGGGAATTTGTGGCGGAAAATTGCGTTTCTTTACCGCAGAAGGAGATATTGTCCCTACTCCTCAAGAGGTTGCAGAAAGGGAGACTCAACGAGCCGGACAAGAAGCTCAAAGAGCCGGACAAGAAGCTCAAAGAGCCGATCGCCTGGCCGCGAAACTGCGAGAATTAAATATTGATCCCGATACAATTTAGCGATCGTCCTTTTTATTCAAGTTTCCTGTATTGTAAGCTGGTTTAGGCGATCGCATATCCCGTATGTTGCCGAACATGATACGGATGAAACCCTAAAACTATCTTGTCTTTAGGCACTCCTAATTCTACAAGTTCTGCGGTAATTCCCGTTTCTATACCATCGTGTTGAATCCAGATTTTGCCGTCGATAATTTCCACATGAACGATACAATCGTGAATTCTTTTAGGCCCTTGCCAGCCATCGTGCATTAGTAAAAAATTGTTTTGTTCGCTGTCAACAATAACGCTGCTTTTAATTTCTCCGTGTCCGTAAGAAATCTGGGCATAACTATCTAAAACATTGCGAACAATTTGGCGATATTCATCTAGTCTATCCATCTGACAATTGTCTCCTTTAATGAATCAAAAACTATTAGTTTAAATCTCTTGTTCTCTAACAAAATCTGCCCGATAGGTTCAGAAAAGATTTCTGCATAAACTTCTGCACGAATGGCCAGATATATTATCCGTTCAGGTTCCGATCGCTGTAGAATATCTTCGTAAACAATATACTGTCCAACAGCTTGTTCTAAGTCATGAACTGGTGAAGCACTCACGAAACTTTTTACTTCTACAGCAATTTTGCGACCTTGCTTTTCGGCAGCAAATAGTTTTTCTGCACCTAAATCAACACTGAGAGTACGTTTACCAACTTTTAAGGGTAGCGGATCGTTTGTTATCGTCCACCCGTCTTTTTCTAGAGCTATTCTGACAGTATTGTGGTAGATGTCTTTTGCTGGCATATTCTAAGCTGAACCATCAAATGTCACCCTAATTATAGAATAACACAAGACTTTTGAACACGGATAACTCATCAATTCAAACTACTTACTGTCGCGTGTATCGGTGCTTCACCCCAATCGGAAAATACTCCGCATCACCCGTCGCAGTTAATGTCACCACAGGTAACTGATATTCGGGTGGCACATAATTAGCAAATTCGCTGTTTAGCCGCCGCAATTGCGCGAGAATTGAAGATGCGATCGCCTGCTGCATCTCCTCATCGCCCTCCACCCCCGCTGCTAATTCCACAACCACCGATAAAAACCGATTTTGATCCGAATCCTCCTTGACTTGCAGTACAAATTTTCCCGTCACCCATTCCCGAATCGTGGGAACTTCTAAACCTACGGTGACATTTTCCGGGTAAATGTTAGCACCGAAGTAGGAAACGGTAAAGTGCGTTAGCGAAGCCCTCGAAGAGGATCGCCCAAATACATAGACAAATGGCAAGCAGCGAATTCCTCTGGGGAAATCAGAAACTTTCATACCTGCTGCTTGCTGCAAAGTTGCCACAGGGTTAAATCCCCATTCCGCCAAAAAATTGAGCATTGCTTCGTAAGAAATTAAACCGCCATTATCCGAGATGTGATAGCGTATTAGCGGGATGCCGTTGTCGCCAGAAAATAACAGCGTGCCGTCATTATTCACTTCAAAAAAGCGGCTTTTCGGATCGTACTGCACCAGCGTTGGCAACCGCGATTCTCCGAATAAATTGCGTGCTGCTTCGGGATTGTTTGCTAAAAAGCGACGGATGCAAATACTCAGCGGTGTCTCGTTGCCCAAAACCCCCGCATCGGCAGTACCGTAAAGGCTCGCAGAGTTGTAATATAGATTGTCAGAATTAGTGCGATCGCTCACCAAACTCCGCCATTCTTCGCTAAACACTTCCCCCGCAAACACCATCTTAATTCGATATTTTTGCCACTCCACACCGCCAGCAATTCCGCTATCAATCACATCCTTGATAAATGGCGGATATCCCAACAAAACTACTTGCTCAAAATGCTCCCCAAGTTCCTGCACAACTCGAAATATTTCAGTCTTATTATTCCCAGGCGTCACAACTGTAACGGGATAACCCTTACTCGCTAGATAGCGGCAGCAATTTGCCGTGTACATTCCACCTACCCAAGTCCCCAACGCAAAGCAAATGACAGCTAAAGTTGATCGCTTGTCGGCGTAAAAACTGTCGTGAAATATTTGTTCAAAACGAGCGGCAATTTGCAACTCGTCGCTGATAAAACGCGGCCAAAATGTCGGGTTTCCTGTCGAACCCGATGAAACAGCAATGAAATCGCAAGTTTCTAATTTGCCCTGGTAGCACAACTGAGGTAGCGGGTGACAGCGTAAATAATTCTCTTTGGTAATTAGCGGCAATTTTTGGAAGTCTTCAAAGGTTTGAATAGAGGCGGGATTGATGTTATGTTCAGCTAGGAAATTCTGGTAAGCTGGTACTGTGGTCGCGACTTTTTGAAAAAGCGCGTGAAGCGCAGCTATCCCGTAGGGAATCGCCCTGGATTCGGCACCTCGACTCTGCTGGTGTTGCAATCGTTCCTCAAGGGGCGCTCTCAAAAACTCTTCAAACGCCCCAATAGCTCGCTGACGCTGTTCTGGCTGCATGATTTGCTCCTTAAAATGGGTATTTTGCACCTCGATCGCTCAAGATTCAATTAGTAGCGCTAACGCCCGATCGCACATTGGGCTGGACACTAAAAATTTGAACACACTTTGAGCTCGATCGAAAATATGGCGCAGTAAATAAACTTCCATAGCACGAAACCGCTGTTTTCACAATAACCACAGGGGATAGCAAAGCTGCCGATCGACTCATAAACACTGACACACTATGGCAAGATTAATTCAGCGATCGCCCAAAACTCCCAGTCTCAGTCAAGCGTAAAAATCCGACGCAGCAAGTTCCAATGAACAATCCCATCTACCCCGGCATAACTCTCAATAACCACTACCGCATCGTCCGCGAATTGGGACACGGAGGCTTCGGGCGCACCTACCTCGCTGAAGACGCCCACCGATTTAACGAACCCTGCGTTTTAAAAGAATTTGCACCCCAAGTACACGGAAGTTACGCTTTACAAAAATCCGAGGAACTGTTCGAGCGGGAAGCGGGAGTGCTCTACAAGCTGCAACACAATCAAATCCCCCGCTTTCGCGAACTCTTCCGCGTCAGTATCAGCGATCGAGGCTACCTATTTCTAGTCCAAGACTACGTGCCCGGTCAAACTTACCGCTTTCTGCTCGACGCCCGCAAGCGTCAGGGTTTGCGGTTCATAGAAGCAGAAATCAATCAACTGCTGCTGCAGATTTTGCCCGTGCTCGAATACATTCACTCTCTAGGAGTGATTCACCGCGACATCTCCCCGGACAACCTGATTCTGCGGAGTTCTGACGGGATGCCCGTGCTAATCGACTTCGGCGGAGTAAAACAAGTCGCCGCCACCGTAGAGTCTCTTTTCGCTGAGGCTAACGGCACTCCCGCCCCCGCGACTCGCATCGGCAAGCTCGGCTACGCTCCCATCGAACAGATGCAGATGGGCATCGTCTCTCCCCACAGCGATTTGTACGCTCTGGCGGCCACGGTTTTGGTGTTGCTGACGGGGAAGGAACCGCATCAGTTGCTCGACAGCCAGACGCTGAATTGGAACTGGCGGGCGGAATGTTCTCTGTCTCCGAATTTGTCCCTGGTGCTGGATAAAATGCTTGCTCACCAGCCGAGCCAGCGTTACTCCTCGGCTCGCGAGGTAATGCTTGCTCTCTCCGGGAATCCGCCTTTACAGCCACCTTTGCCACCAGCCCCGGATTTTGGGATCACGCAGCCGCCGGATCTCTCGCCTATACCCGTGCCCGCCCCCACGCCAAAACTGCCGGGAACTCCGGTGCGAGTTGCTGCTATTGGCAATCAGCAAAAGATGCCTACTTGGAAAATGTTTTTGTTCGTGGTGGCGGTACTCTCAAGTATGGGGGGAGTTGGCTGGTTTGCGGGCAATTCTTTGTTAAATCTGCAATCAAAAGTACAGAAAGTTCCCCAGTCTCCAAACCCTAAGCAGCAGCAAGAAGATGCTCTGCAAGATCGCTTTGTCAAGCTCAAAATTGACGATCGATTCTATAGCGGTTACGTCAACCTTGTGGACGAGACTTTCTATGCCAAATACCCGGAATTGGGGGGACGATTGTTAAAAGAAGGCGAGGACGATCGCCAGTGGCGCCAAAGGTGGCAGAAAATCGGCGACGAGTTGCTCGATAAGCTGGAAAATCTCAGCAGCAACGCTAGAGCGCGGTTGGGCAGTTACGACACCGCCGATATCGATCGCTGGAAAACAGAGGTTAACAAGCTGAATTTGAGCAGTCGGGCTCTCTACGATTTGGCTGATGCTAGGTTCTTTTATTGGTTTCCAGAACAGCCGCGCGATCGCAATATCATCGGTTTGCCGATCGGACAAATTTGGCAAGCAATTACCGCCGACGAACTCGAAGCCTTACAAGCGGGAGCAACTGTCGAAAGCGTTGAATTTGACCGCCTATCGAAGAGCAAAAGCCTCACAGGCAATCTCAAACCCGGAGAAGGGAAAGCTTACATTGCCAGATTCGCTCAAAATCAAACTTTGCGCGTGAATTTACAAGCACCGCGCAAATCTACTCTACTGTCAATTTATACTCCGGGGCGGACAAAGGGCGCGCGAGCTTTGCTGGAAGATGCAGAGGGGCTTAGTTGGTCTGGATTGCTGGATGATACTGGTTTTTATGAATTCGTGGTAGTTTCTCAAGCATCTGAGCCGAGCGCTTACGAGTTGAATCTGACGGCAGAATAACTGCTATTGACAATCAAGCATCCAGGATACAAGCCCCCGCATTCATTCGTCCAGAAATAAAAAACCTGTATCCGATGAAAGTTGCCGAACGTATTTATCCGTGGGGTCGCCTCTAAAATCTAAAATCTAAAATCTAAAATCTAAAATCGATTGACGCTCTCTATCCACCCGCGTAATAATAAGGTAATACCGATCAGGTAAGTTTTCCTGTTCAAACAAAGAATATGCTGAGATTCGCGATCGTAGCTTTAGTGACTTTGGGATTAGTATTAGTGACTGCACTAGGTTTACATCCGGCCAATGCGACAGTCAGCACTCCCGAATTTTATGCTTGGAACTTTGCCTCTGTAGGCAGTAGCGAGCTGGTTTGTAAAAAGACCGTGGTAGTTCCGCAAGACCTGATAATTCCGTCATCATCAATGCACGCTGTCAGTATCACTTCTGCAATTGTAGATGAAAAGTTTTGCGCGAATTCCACTAAGCCTGTGAATTAAGGCACTGCATTATAGGATTTCCGGTTATAGAACCATAATTAAGTTCTCCGTTAGTCGATTTGAGATTTGAGATTTGAGATTTACTTCACAGATGAATCTGGCTGGTTGAACCTTAATCTAAAATTTTTATCTCTCCACGACTGTTGTCTGAAAGCAAGTATCCTTTTTTGGATGAATCAGGACATTGCATCCTGATTCATCCATTGAGAGAAAACTCTAGTTTTCAGTACAAACACGGACTAATTAGGGCTTGCTGAATAATCAGCCCCAGGGTTACACAGCAAGCCTTAGATGATGATGAGCTCGAACCGCTGGTGCACCTTCTTGGGCTAAAATAGCACCAAACCTTTGCACTAGCGTTGACAGCCGTGTACCGAAAAGTTGACCCAGACGGCACCGCACCAGAAAGTTTTGAATTCCCTCACGGGGGGAAATTAGCCTCAGATAACGGTTGGGTGATGATGGCTCAACTGATACCGTGCGTGGTCGGAATTTGAATCAGAATACGCTCAAAATTTTACCCAATCTATGGGAGGACCAGCCAAATCGTTTCGGATGGTATTGGGGGCATTAATTATCAAAGAGAAATTAGGAATCAGCGACCGTGAAACCGTAGAACAAATCAGGGAAAACCCATACCTGCAATACTTTATCGGTTTGTCATCCTACAGTAATGAAATCCCGTTTGACGCATCGCTATTGGTTCACTTTAGGCAAATAATAAGTGTCAATCTGGTAAACAAAGTGAACCAAAAGATGGTGAAAAAAATCCGAGAAGCCACTACCCCTAAATCTGAATCAAACAAAAAAGAACCAGAAGAACCAGGCGAGAGGCTAAATCAAGGAAAATTACTATTAGATGCGACCTGTGCCAGCGCAGACATCACATACCCAACTGACATCGGCATCCTCGATCGAACGAGAATGCAAACAGAAAAAATCGTAGATATCCTCTACGAGTCAATCAAAGACCTGTGCCAGAAAAAACCCAGAACCTACCGCAAAAAAGCTCGTAAAGATTACCTAGCCATTGCCAAGCAGCGCCGACCGACGCAGA
>NZ_JAUBTR010000002.1:206742-220912 GCF_036705045.1 Microcoleus sp. BR0-C5 | reverse complement strand
ACTCCAACACCACCAACAACTCCAACTCCAACACCACCAACAACTCCAACTCCAACACCACCAACAACTCCAACTCCAACACCACCAACAACTCCAACTCCAACACCACCAACAACTCCAACTCCAACACCACCAACAACTCCAACTCCAACACCACCAACAACTCCAACTCCAACACCACCAACAACTCCAACTCCAACACCACCAACAACTCCAACTCCGACACCAACACCGACACCTGCACCATTAGTATCTATCTTTTCACCCACACCTAATGCCACAGACGGCGGTGAACCTACGGGACTGCCACAAAATCTTAGCGGGCCTGGATTTTACTTCTTCACAGACAATGCTGATACTGTTATACCGCCAGAGGCGATGGGTAAGGGAATCTTGGCGCTATCCGGCAATGACTCTTTAACAGGTACGAATAACGATGAAACCTTCAGTGGCAATCAAGGTGCTGATACACTTAACGGACTGGGTGGCAACGACATTTTGTTAGGCGGAAAAGGATCTGATAGCATTGATGGTGGTGCTGGCAACGACTTCCTCAGCGGTAATAACGACAATGACAGCCTAATAGGAGGAGAGGGCAATGATGTTATCCGGGGCGGCAAGGGAAATGATACTCTCAATGGCGGTGCGGGCAACGATATACTCATAGGCGATCGCGGCCAAGACATTCTTACAGGGGGTGATGGCAATGATGCTTTCTTCTTCGCCGCAGATGAAGATTCAACTCCGATTAATCAAACAGATGTGATTACGGACTTCCGCCCTGGAGATTCAATTGGTTTGATGGAAGGACTAACATTTTCTGCTCTCACTTTTGAGCGTGTGAATTTGCAGCTTGACGGCGCAACACCTGTGGCTTCTACGGCTATCAAAGTGGGTGATAGTTATTTGGCTATAGTCTCTGGGGTAGCTCAAGATGCCCTGAATGCTAGCGTTTTCTTCAAAGCCTAGAGCGATCGCACGGGCTGGGTCAAGGCATCTATGCAATTGGGTTCGGCAGCTATTCCTGCGGCCCAATTGCTTGATCTAAAAATAAGACGCTACCTACACTAAGGATCGCGAATTAAATAATTTACACAAGTTTGTGGGGAGTAGGGGTTGGGCGTCCCGCCCGCCCTTTCTGGACGGGCGGGACGCCCATCCCACAAGAACCATCACGCATTGTAAGTTATTTAATTCTCATTCCTAACCTGCTTTTGCCTTATAAAATCATCAATTCGGTTGGCAGCTTGATTGCAGTATTCCTATTACCTGCAATCTGCTGTAATCTCACATTCTCAGCCCCGCACCCTACAATCACGAGAATATTTAGTTTTAAATTCGCCTTTTTGGACTGTGCCGATCGCGCTGGCGATCGAGCTTTGCCAAAGCGGCACCCGAAACATCCGCCAAAATGCTAATTATCCGATACAAAGCCACCGCACCCAGAATTATACCCGTAGAAAAGCGATCGGACAGCAGGGCGATCGCCGTTGCTTCAAATACTCCCATTCCGCCCGGTGCACCCGGTACGACTAAACCGACAACAAACGCAAAACAAAAAGCACCGAACAAGTTGGGAATATTGCTAAAGTCCACCGGAGTTAAAGCCGTTACAGTTAGCAAAAAACCGCACCCCCGCAATCCGATAAAACACATTTGTCCGATTAACGGCACTAAAGGATAGCGTTTAATTGGCAAATTAATTTTGCGGCTTGACTTGACATTCGATGTTTTTTTAGCTATATTTGAGGTAGACTCTACACGAAAATTCAGTTCCTCGCCCGCAGCCTCCTCAGCCTTTGAATTTTCTCCATTGTTCTTTGATAACTTCAACCGCTCCACAAAGAGAACGATCGGATTTAAAATTCGGGGATGAATCCCGGTTAAAATAGCAACACAACCGACAATCCGCAAAAACCAATTGAATTTGTCAAAACAAATCAACCCAATCAGGACGCCAGCAGAAGCCATCAGCAGCGGTTCCAGCAACACGCTGAGAGTAGCAGCTTTCGGGAAAATGCCTGCCTTTTTTGCCTCCAATATTCGACCCCAAAAATGCCAAATATTCCCCGGCAAATACTTGGCAATATTAGTTTTGAGAAAAACTTGAATTGCCCAGGCGGCAGTTACAGGTTGGCGGAATTCCCGCAAAATCAACATCCACACCCAGCCGACAAAAATTAGAGAAAGTAAAGTGACGCCAAGGGCGATCGCCAGCAAAGGAAAACTTTCGGCTCGAATTTGGATATTCGCGACTTCTCGCCAGTGAGTTAAAAAAGCTTTGGCAATAAATAAAAACGTCCCGCCCAAAATCAAATAGCGCAAATAAGGCTTTAAATGCGACTTCGCGAGGTTGAAAAAATTATGAATTCGATGCAAGTGTGGTTTTCCCATTTTCCGATCCCGATTTTGAATTTGGGATTAAGTTATACTGTTTGAGATTTTATATTTTAGAGCGACTAAGGCAAAATTGTGGTTGATTTACACGGCATGATATGACGGAATAAATCTGTTTAACCTGAGATGTTGCACCATTGTCAAGAACGGGCAAGATGCCCATTCCACAAAAGATGAATTTTCTTGTGGAACAGGCATCTTGCCTGTTCCTAAACAAGTAACTGAGAATGGTGGAACATCTCAGTTTAACCTAACCTATGCAGACCTCTACATACTGTGCGTAATGCCCGCCTTACAGACTACTTAAGGCGTTTTTAACCACAAACTTAAATTTAAAATCTAAAATTTAAATCGATATACCTCGCTAGGAGTACATTTCTATGCCCGGCCCGAGCCCTGACGGTCTTTCCTATCTTTTAGATGATAGCCCCAATAGTTTCGCCTTGACTCCGGGCTTTTTGACTCCTTATCCTAACGGATTTTTTGCCCTCGGCGGCAACGATTTTATTGTCGGTTCGTCGGATGCCGATCGCATCAGCGGTGATAATGGTAACGATCGCATTCTCGGCGGCAGCAATTCCGATACCCTGTTCGGGGGTGCAGACAACGATTTGCTTAACGGTGGTGTCGGCGCAGACTTCCTGTTTGGGGATGCCGGCAGCGATACCTTGCAGGGAGGCAAGGGAGATGACGCCCTCAACGGCGGCGACGGCAGCGACGTTTTAGTGGGCGATGGGGGCAAAGATACGCTGACAGGGGATTTGGGCCCCGATACCTTTGTCTTCCGCAGCGACTCCGCAGTCTCCGATCCGGCTGCTGCAGACATTATTACTGACTTTAACAGTTTTGTGGATTCGATCGGACTGACTGACAATCTTACCGAAGCTGACTTGATTCTCGAAGAAATCGCGATCGCCCCCGGTATTTCCAATACATTAATTAAAATTCGCCAATCCAATGCTATTTTAGGCTTGGTAGCCAACGCATCTCCACAAGACCTCGCCAATACATTCATCTCTGCAACTACCGTATTGGGCAACCAACTGGATCAAGCTCGCGATTTAGGCGTTTTGGGCGGCACTCAAACGATCGCAGACTCGCTTAGCAATGCCCGGCCAGACGGCCTTTACCGCTTTATTTTGCCTGCAAATAGCGACTTTAATTTAACTGTCAGCGGTTTGACGGCGGATGTTGACGTGGCATTAATTAAAGATCTTAACGGCGACAATTCTATTGACTTCACCGATATTATTGCTTCTTCTCAACAACCGAATTTATCGCCAGAGTCGATCGACATCAACGGTTTAGCAGCAGGAACTTACTTTGTCCGAGTTTATCAATACCAAGGCAGTACAAATTTCTCTCTCAATCTGTCTGCAACCCCTGCAACTGTTTTTACTAACAATGCGAGCAACTTGCAGGGTTTTGACTCTCGTTTTGGGTTCGGTTTGGTGAATGCAGCGGTGGCAGTTGCTAAAGCTCAAGGTACTGCAACTTTTTCTGATGTTCCCGACTTGGGTGGCGACGAGTGGGGCAGAGATTTAATTAAAGCTCCAGAGGTTTGGGCCCAGGGGTTGACTGGAGACGGAATTGTGGTGGCAGTTATCGACAGCGGAGTTGACTACAATCACCCGGATTTGACGGGGAATATTTGGAGCAATGTGGGGGAAACTGGTGTTGATGCGATCGGTCGCAATAAAGCTAGCAACGGGGTTGATGATGACAACAATGGCTTTGTGGACGATTTCCGAGGGTGGGATTTTGTCAATAACGATAATGACCCGATGGATGATAACAATCACGGCACTCATATAGCCGGTTTAGTTGCTGCGAAAAAAGATGGGGTTGGGATTACTGGAACGGCTCCGACTGCGAAGATTATGCCTTTGAAAATACTCGATCGGGCAGGGGTAGGTAAAATTAGGGATGAAATTAATGCGATTAATTATGCAGTAGCAAATGGAGCAAAGATCATAAATGTGAGTTTGGGCGGTCAACAGTTGAATGCTCAAGAATTGGATGCGATTCGAGCGGCCGAAGCTCAAGGCGCGATCGTGATTTCGGCGGCGGGAAATGATGCTCGCCCACAAGTAGATTATCCGGCTCGGTTTGCCAATGAGGTAGGAATTGCTGTCGGCGCTGTTACCCGAAATGGCTTGTTTGGGGATTATTCTAACCGGGCGGGTGCGGAGACTATTAATTATTTTGTTGCTCCGGGCGGCGACGGCGGCAGGGCGGATTCTAGTGATGTTTATTCAACTGTGCCCCTTTCTCAACCGGGGATTCCCTATCGATATTTTGCGGGTACTTCAATGGCAGTGCCGCAGGTAGCGGGGGTGATAGCTTTGATGTTGCAAGCTAATCCGAGTCTGACTCCTGCTGATATTAAGAGGATTCTTGCGGAAACTGCGAATCGAGCGGTTTGAATTAATTGATAATTGATAATTGGTAATTGGTAATTGGTAATTGGTAATTGGTAATGGGCTTGACATACTGTTACCAGATTTCCTAGGGGCGGGTTTCACCAACAATATCGAATTGCTACTAACAATCTACATAAACCCGCCCCCACACAACTAACAATCTACATCAACATTGATTTGTATTGAATGCGAAAAATGTACAAGGGGTTTACCGTGGGATAGGGGCGGGTTTTATATAGCAATCCTAAATGATTATACTCGTTACCAGGCTCTTCCTGGTAACGCATATCCGGAGGAAGAGCCTCCATAGTCTGGGCCGAGGCTCTTCCTCGCTTACATCGGTTCCCAGGCAGAGCTTGGGAACCAGTTAACCAGTTATTGAAACTGATGCGAGGATTGCTATAGATTGTTAATTAACCTAAATATTGTTGGTGAACCCCCCCCTACAAGCCAAATTAATAATTGGCCGCGTAAGTTAAGTCAAATTGGCGGCACAGAGTGATGCAGCAGTAGGTTGGTCGATCGAATACTAACTCGTAATTCATCTCGCCGTCTATTTTGGTGATCGGCTGCTTTAAGGGGATGCCCTGAATATCGTATTGGCGGCGTTCTAAGGCACTCCAGTCGATAATTTTGAAGTCGATTTGGTTTTGCAACTCAGTTGCGATCAGATATAGGTGCATCTTGTCTTGAACTTTCCCAGTCAGGGGAACTTTTATTAACACTGACTGGGTGACGAGGGGTTTTTGGTCGTTGGGATGCTTCTGGGTGTGGCAGCTTTTGAGTTCTATATCGTAAGGTTCTACCTTGAATTTCTCTCCACTGGCGATCGCAGATGAGTGCAAATCTTTCAGGCACTTTTCTAGGTGAGGAATCAGCCCTAAGTCTGGATCACACAGAAGTTTACGAATGTTGGAGGTTTCAGTGACTGTCATTTGAGATTTTTGATGTTATTTTTTTATTCTTAACTTTTAGCTTACCACGAAAAGCAAACCTATCGAACTCTCCTTGCGACATACTTCCCAAAATGCCGTTTATGGCCAGTATGTCGCAGTGAATAAGACATTTTTGGGCAGCCAACCCGTGTTTTTTGCCTTAATGTTTGAGATTATTTCTTGGTAATTTTCCACAGATTAAGCTCGACATTAGTGTCAGCCGGATCTATTTGATAGTTTTGTTGCTGAATTGCCGATCGCAAACTTGAGGACGGTCTGTATAAAAACAACTCGCTGAAACCGCCGGGAATTTGTGGGGGTTGGGGTTTTTTCTTTGCCAATTCTCGATTTTTGTAGCAAGAAGTGTAACAGCGGGGTTCTATTAGCAGTTTGACTTTTGGTTCTAGGTAATAACTTAAAGGCATCATATATACGATATTGGCATCGCTGATAATTAGGGGATTGCTGGCTTGATTGACAGTCCCAGCTACTTCCAAGGCACTCAACCAACCGCTGCCTTTATTCCACCAAATGTCTGCTTGAGAACTAACTCCACCGGATATAATACCTGCGGACAAAACTGTAACTATAACTATTTTCCACAGTTTTTGCTGTTTAAAGTTCTCCAAATTGTTACTAATTTTCGCAGACATCAGGTAAGCGACTGCTAGCTGAATTCCCACATAACAAGGAACTAAATATCGCGGATTTGCCGATCGCCTTCCACCCTTGATTAGATCAGGTACTGCTAAAAACAAAGCAGTTGTTGCAATTAATAACAATACAATCAACCACACTCGCTTTGGTGTTTGTCGGCATAGATAATAAAGGGCATAGCCGACTAAAGCTAGAATCATGATCCCAACTGGAATTACCAAGGCTAGTTGTGTGGCGTTGGCAGTTCCATCAATGCCAATATCAAAAAATGCTATGCTGACGGAACCAACCCACCTGCTGACTAATCTTAAGTAATTTGTTTGTTCTGCCCATGCTGTTGTGCTTCTAACTTGATTGAAGTTTTCTACAGTATTTACCAGGGAAGGCATGAAGCCACTCAATGCGATTAAACCTGCTACATAATAGGAAATGAATGTTTTCACATCGCGCCAGTTGGCAATAACTGCGACGTAGATTGCGTGGGCGGCAGCGACGCAGACAAATAACAAGTGGGTGTACAATCCCAGTGTTGCTGTGCCTGCATAAAGCGCCCAGGAAAGAACGAGGGCGACAGGATTTTGATTTTCGTTAGGACGCATTGCTCGCAGCAAGGCTGCACTGGATAAAATAGTAGTTAATGTCCACAAACTGTACTGTCTTGCTTCTTGGGCAAATAGGATGTGGTAGGGAGAAATTGCGAAAAGTGCGATCGCCATCCACGCTACGGCTGAAGATTCAAATAACTCCCAAGCCAGCCAATAAATTGCGGGAAATACTAGCAGGCTAATCACGGCGGCTAAACTTCTCATTGCTGCAACGGAACTACCGAACAACTGCGCCCAATATCGCGCTAGTACATAATACAGCGGCGGGTGGTGGGGGTCTTCTGTTCCTAAAGAATTCAAGGTATCCCTTAAAGTTTTTTCGGAATTTATCTGCTGATATTTTTGTAAATCCGCAGGCGAGGTTATTTTCTGGTACGAAATTTCTTTGATTATTTCAGCTTCGGTGTAGCCAGAAACTCTCAAAGAAGTATATGTTTCGTCGATCCAGTAAAATTTGCGATCGAGATTGGCGAAGCGAAATAAAATACCTATGACTAATACGGGTATAATTAAAAAGCGCAGCCACTTGTCAAGTGAATGGTTGTGAGAATTTAGTCGATCGCAATTTTTCGGAAATTCCATTTTAAACAAACTCACCGGCGGTTTCTATATAAAACATCATTTATTGACTATTTTGCCTAGGATCATTGCGTCATTTTTACCATAGATTGTTTGTATCTTGTATTGATTACTTTTGTTGGCAATTTTTGTCTTTAATTGTGGAGTAATACTGTACAAAAATATCTCGTTAAAATTTTGCGGGATTTCAACATTATTTTTAGGTGACATTAGTAATAATTTAGCTTTGGGATCGATTTGGTGACTCATACCGAGTAAATTGCCTATCGTATCTACATTATACTCGGGAAACTCTGTTATGATTAATGGCTTAGAAGCTGAGTTGACTGTGCGGGCGATCCGGATGTTAATATAAGAGCGGTCTTTATTCCACCAATTATCTGCTGACACATAGAGGCAGGAAGACGCAATTTCCATTGAGAGCAGAACAACTAGAGCTACTCTCCACAGCTTTTGTAATTGGATTGTAACTTGAACTTGAGTAAAAAGATAAGCAAGAGATATCTGGATTCCTAAATAACAGGGGATCATGTAACGAGTGTTGATAGATCGAATCCCTCCCCTAATTAAGTCCGCTGGTAAGAAAATTCCTACTATCACGAACGTTAAGGTCACAACAAACAACCAAACTCGGATTTCGGTTTTACTTACAAGTAAATAAAAAGAATACCCAACCATTATTAAAATCATTAAAATAACTGGCAGAGTAGATATCAAATATGGTCGTGGCAAATTCCAGTAAAATCCAACATCAAAAAATTGATTGCTAATGTTCAAAACCCAATTTTTTATCAATTCTGAAACAGGTCTTATCAGAGACAGCCAGGATGTTTTATCACTGGCATTGCCAGAATTTTTTATCATAGCTATAATCCAAGGAGACAGAGCAATCAATCCGGCTATTGATGCTAGCAAATAGCCAATTACATTCTTGTTAAACCGGAATTTTTCGATAATTAATACATAGATCCCATGTCCTATTGCCACTATTCCAAATAAGAGGTGAGTATAAAATCCAACTACTAATGTTACAGCATAAATTGCCCAACTACGATTAGTTTTTAGGCGCATACCTCGTAGCAAGACCGCGCTTGACAGTAAAATTAACATGACAAACAAACTGTAAGGTCGAGCTTCCTGAGCATAAACTACCTGAAAAGGCGATACAGCTATTATGGCAACTGCTAACCAAGCTGTCACCGATGACTCAAATAATTCTAAGCATAGCCAATACATACAAGGTAATGCCAGCACGCTAAAAACCGCCGACAAACTTCTAGTTACTGCGATTGAATCTCCAAACAGTTGCACCCAGAATCTCGCTGCTACAAAGTAGAGGGGAGTAAGTTGAGACTCTTCTAATGCCAATCCTTTTACCGTGTCAAAAACGCTTTTCTCTGCATTTATCCGCTGATACTTTTGTATACTTTTTATTTCCTTGATTTGACCGTCACCAAACTCTTGAATAAATTCAGATTCTGTATAACCGGAAATCCGCAGAGAAGTGTAACTTTCGTCTATCCAGTAAACTTTCTTTTCGAGATTGGCGAAACGAAAAAATATACCCAGGACTAATATAACTATCATTAAAAATCTCACCCACTTGTCAAGTGAAGGATTGTGAGAATTTAGACGACTACCATTTTTTCTATATTCCATTTTAAGTAAATTCAATTAGAACAACAGAATAGGTGCACCCGACTGTTTGGAACCATGATAAGCTGTTACGCATTTAAATTTAAAATTCGGGACAGGCTAGAAGCCCGTCCCACAATAGTTTTATGGATTTTTGACACACAGTTTAAATGTAAAACAGCTTAGCATATACCCGACTTCTTTAAGAAGTCGGGTATCAAATCTTAATCAAACGAATTTGAGATTAATCATCTACTCCTTCAATCGGCGCAAAACCCTGCCGCTGAATATTTTCGGTTATGGTGCGCGGTTCGAGGAATTGTAGCAAATAATCCGGGCCGCCAGCTTTAGAACCAACTCCCGAAAGTTTGAATCCTCCGAAAGGTTGGCGCGATACCACAGCCCCGGTAATTCCGCGATTGATGTACAGGTTTCCGACTTCAAAATCGGATGCGGCTTGATCGATATGCGAAGGTGTGCGAGAATACAATCCGCCGGTTAAAGCAAAATTCGTGCCGTTAGCAATCGCAATCGCTTCGCTGAAATTTTTTGCCCGAATCACCGACAAAACCGGGCCAAAAATTTCTTCTTGGGCGATAGTTGCTGTGGGCGATACTTCGGTAACAATGACTGGGCCGACAAAATAACCGGTTTCCGGTGCCGGCATTTCTAAAGCTATTTTAGCTTCGGCGCGGCCTGTTTCGATGTATTCACGGATGCGAGATTGGGCGCTGGCATCGATTACAGGGCCGACTTGAGTGCCGGGATTTTCTGCTGCGCCGACATTGAGCGATCGCGTCGCTTCTACCAATCGTGCCACAAAATTATCGTACACCGATTCGACCACAATTACTCGCGAACAAGCGGAACATTTTTGGCCGCTGTATCCAAATGCCGAATAAACTACGCCTGCAACTGCTTGGTCTAAATCCGCACTTTCATCGACAATAATTGCATTCTTGCCGCCCATTTCCGCAATTACTCGTTTCAGGTGTTTTTGTCCAGGCTGCAAAATCGCAGCATCGGCATAAATCTGACAGCCAACTTCCTGAGAACCGGTGAAAGTAATCATGTGGACATCAGGATGTTTCACCATGTAAGCGCCGACGGTTGAACCTTTGCAAGGCACGTATTGAAATACGCCTTTGGGAATTCCAGCTTCTAGCAAAATTTCGGCTATTTTCGCTGCAATTACTGAGGAAACTTCCGCAGGTTTGAGTAAAGTACAATTTCCAGCAACCAGCGATGCAACTGTCATGCCGACGGGAATTGCGAGGGGAAAATTCCAAGGTGAAATGATTAAAGAAATGCCGCGTGGCTGATAGCTATAACGGTTAGTTTCTCCGGGAATGTCGTAATTTTTCCCTTGTTCCAACCGTTCCATTTCGTCGGCGTAGTAGCGGCAAAAATCAATAGCTTCGGAAACTTCTGCATCGCCTTCTCTGACGGGTTTGCCGACTTCAAACACCATCCAAGCTGACAGTTCATGCCGCCGCTGTTCCATCAATTCTGCGGCTTTGCGGAGGACGCCTGCCCGCTGGCGGACGGGGGTTTTTCGCCAACTGGTGAAGGCTGCTTTTGCTGCTTCAAGGGCTTGTTTGGCCTGTTCTTCGGAAAGCAATCCGATGGTGCCGACTACTTCTGTGGGATTGGAAGGGTTGAGAGAGTTAACGGTTGCTTCAGTATTTTGGTACTCGCCATTGATTAGCGGTAAATAGGTTTTACCTAAGTTGGCGCGCACTGATTTGATGGCTGTTTCTGCTTGTTGCCGCAATTTGGTATTGGCGTAGTCGGTATCGGCAACGTTGGGAAATACTTTGCTGTAAACTAGCTGGTCATTTCCGTTAGCAACTGGTGCGGCTAACAATTGTTCGATCGGCATTTCTTCGGAACTTTGCCGGATGAAAGAACTGTTGGCGGTATTTTCCAGCAAACGGCGGATCAAATAAGCCATTCCCGGCAGCAAATCGCCGTAGGGGCAGTAGACTCGGACGCGATAACCCCGATCGACCAAAAGCTTGGCCAATTTGTCGCCCATGCCATACAGCACTTGCATTTCAAAGCGGCGGCGCGGTATATTGAGAGTTTCGGCAATGGCGATCGCCCTCGCTTGCGATCGTACATTATGACTGCCAATAGCTGCATACAAATATTCGTGATTTTCGAGCAGCAACTGCGTCATCTGCTCGAAATTAGCATCTGTAGCAACTTTGTCATTGTAGACCGGCTGTGGCCAATCTTTCTGCATCGCTTTGATAGTTTCCTGATCCCAGTAAGCGCCTTTTACCAGCCGCACTGTTACCGGATTTCCGCGTTTTTTTGCCCAGGAAATCAGGTTTCGCAAATCTTGGGCACTGTCGCGCAAATATGCTTGCAATGTAATTCCAATATCCGTGCGACTGCGAAACTCTTCCTCTAACAATAAGTCTTTGAGAATGCTCAGAGTTAAACTTTTGTAAGCATACTGTTCCATATCGAAATGAACCGCCGCGCCCAACTCCTTCGCGCGACGCAGTAACAGGCGAATTCTCTCGCTTACTTTCTCCTCGCTACCTTTAGCATCCAAAGGGTCAAACTGAGAATAAAAAGCGGTTAACTTTACCGATACTTGCACTCGCGGCACAGTTTCATCATCAGCTTTGTCAATTGCATCTACCTGCGGCCAATTCTTCGCTGCCTTCGCCAGTTCCTCCATCAATTCCAAATAGCGGTTAAGATAAATTTCCGCCTCAGTTTCAGTGATGACAGCTTCCCCCAAAAGGTCAACTGTAAAACCCATTTTATCTTTGCGAAGTCGCTCTAAAGTTTTAACTACCTGCTTGATATTTTCCCCAGAAATATACTTGTGCGCCAAAGTTTCCACCGCAGGCGCAACCGTCGTCGCTGCCAATTGTCCAGGAATCGACTCAGCGTTAGTAAAATTGAGCAATTTTTTCAAAGCTTCGGGCAATTCTACCTCTTGGGCGGTCAGGTATTCTTGCAAGTGGCGGGCAATTTCCGGCTTGCTGCGGAGTGCCGGCAAACAGTCGATGAATCGAAACAATTGCACCCGCAGTCCGGGGCTAGCCATCGCCCAATCCATTAGTTTGTCGTCCCAGCGCATTTGGTCTTGCAGTTGACCGAAAAAAGAGCGCTTTTTCTCTTGAGTTGCCTTCAGGATTTCTTTGGCAATTTCCTGGGTTTTTGCTTCGTAGATGCTTGGAGATATTTGTGCAACCATTGGTAATTAGTAATGGGTAATTTGTAATTGGCAACCAGGGCGGGTTTATCTATTGTGTAACTACCCCCTGATACAATTATAGTTGCTATTTGACTTCAATTTTAACTTGGTAGTTGGCTTGGCGATCGCCTGAAATTTCAATAGTATAATCGCCGCTACTGGCTAGTTGACCTTGCCACTGACCTGTGCTATCAGCAGTACCTAAATTTTCACCGTTAGGAGCAATAATTGCTGCGCTAACTTGACCTTCTTGAACATTTATTGTCATGCTTTGGCCGCTATTGCACTCCAGTAAGTAGCGCCTGGATATGTTGGCTCGCAAACTATTGCTCAGAGTAGTTCCCGTAGCACCGGCTTGAAAGTAAACTCGCTCGGTTACAGGGGTTTCAACCGCAGCGGGAGTTGGAGTTGGAGAAGGCAACGGCAAAGGAGAAGGCAACGGCGAAGCAAGTTGCGGAACACCAGACAGAGAGGGGATTTGAGTGGGACGGGGCGACGGAGGGAATGTGGCGGGCCGTCCATTTCCAGGGGCTGGGGGAAGTCCGGGCCGACGGTTGACGGGCGCTGTGGCGACAGGCGGAGGGCTTTCGGGGAGGGGTACGTCAGCGGGTAGTTTGATTTGAAGGTTCGCTCTTTCCTGATACATTTTCCACGCTAGCAAACTGCCGAGACTAAGGACGGAACCGACTAAGATTCCGCTGATAAAAACTGCTAAGATTTGCCACGAGCGAGCTGGTTTGGGTTCGGGGTTGGCAGTTGGAATTGTTGGAGGCGGATAACTTGTAATTTGAGTTGTTTCCGGCGTACTATCGGCGGTAACGGGAATTGTTTCGGCTGCGTCGATTGGCGCTGCAATATCTTCGGGGGCGACAATTTCTGCGGTAGTTTCTGCTGATGCGGAAATTGAATCAGCCCTGGCAATTTCACTGCGATCGAACTCATCGCTGCTAGGGGAAATTATTTCCGGGTGCTGAGTCAAAATTTGTTTTTTTTCCTGTTCGTCGCTCATGGGGCTAAAATTATTTTACAAAGACCGCTTTTACACATTTTACGTTACTGGTGCGATCGCCTGCACTGAAATTATCTAGCAGAATGAAGAAAGCACGACACGGATACACGGATTAATTATCGAGGGTTAGGCAAAAGTTAGGATCGCGAATTAAATAACTTACAATTTTAATTGTTATTGTGGGATGGGCGGGACGCCCATCCCACTTTCAAGAGTGGAAGTTATTTAATTCTCATTCCTTAGAAGGAAGATAGTTCATCTGCATACAAACCTGCCATGATATTAGTTTATATCGTTCAAATTAATTACTGCTTCAATCTCGTCAGGAAATACTTCAGCATAAGCCCAGGCATTTTTCAAGTCGTTAGCACTAAGATGCGGATAATCTTCTAAAAGTTGAGCATCCATTGCACCTAATCGACGAGACTCTACCAATCCCCAAACAGAAATTCTAGTCCCGGCAATCCTGGCATTACCGCCGACTACACCGGGAGTTTTTTCAATTCCCTGCCAGGTGTGGGCTAAACTTTGAGCTAATATCTGTATTGCTTGAGCTTTCTCAGGCGGAGTCAGGGAAAGCCGTTGCGGTTCTAATTCTTTTAGTGTCATAGTTAATCAGGGGTTTGACTGCTGGGAAGGTCGTATCTATATTATAGCGATCGAGCTTTTTACTGGTAAAAATAAACCACCCGACAAGAAAATGGTACTTG